>JAGUZZ010000313.1:0-12117 GCA_020060525.1 bacterium
CGTGATCGCCGCCGTCAGCGTCGTCTTCCCGTGATCGACATGCCCGATCGTCCCAACGTTCACGTGCGGCTTCGTCCGTTCAAACTTGGCCTTTGCCATGAGAACCTACCTCCTTCACGCAAGGCCTGTGACGTGGCCGAGCTTGTCCATGATGATCCCCGGCGGCACCCTGTCGTAATGCGAGAATTGCATGGTGTAGACCGCTCTGCCCTGGGTGAGGGACCGGAGACTCGTCGCGTACCCGAACATGTCGGAGAGGGGCGCCCGCGCCGCGATGACCTGCGCGTTCGCGCGGTGGAACATCCCTTCGACCTTGCCTCTTCGCATATTGATGTCGTTGATGACCTCGCCGACGTACTCCACGGGGAGCACGACCTCGAGATCCATGACCGGCTCGAGAAGCACCGGCGAGGAGCGCCGGATGCCGTCGGTGAACGCGATGCCGGCCGCGGCCCGGAAGGCGATGTCGGTCGAGTCGACCTCGTGGTAGGCGCCGTCGACGAGCGACACCCTCACGTCGACGACGGGGTACCCGCCGAGCGGGCCGCTCACCATCGAATCGCGCACGCCGATCTCGACGTACTGGATGAACTGCTTCGGGATCGATCCGTCCCTGATGCGGTTCTCGAAGACGAATCCCGCGCCTGGGGAGGGTTCGAGCTCGAGCACGACGACGCCGAACTGGCCCCGGCCGCCGCTCTGGCGGATGAACCGGCCCTCGGAGCGGCACGGGGTCGTGATCGTTTCCTTGTACGCGACCTGCGGGCGGCCGACCGTGGCGCCCACGTCGAACTCGCGCAGCATCCGGTCGACGAGGATCTCGAGGTGGAGCTCCCCCATCCCCGAGATGATCGTCTGCCCCGTTTCGGCGTCTATCTTCATGCGGAAGGACGGATCCTCGGCGCTGAGCTGCTGCAGCGCGCTCATCATCTTGTCCTCGTCCGCCTTCGTTTTCGGCTCGATGGCGACGGAGATGACCGGCTCGGGGAACCGCATCGACTCGAGGTGGATCGGATGCTTCGGATCGCAGAGGGTGTCCCCCGTGACGGCCGCCTTGAGGCCGACCACCGCGACGATGTCGCCGGTGAATATGCCGTCGATCTCCTCGCGCTTGTTCGCGTGCATCTGGAGCATGCGGCTCACGCGCTCCTTGCGCTCGCTCGAGGCGTTCATGATCTGCGAGCCCGCCGCGAGCGACCCGCTGTAGACGCGGATGAAATGGAGACGCCCGACGTACTTGTCGCTCTGCACCTTGAAGACGAGGGCCGTGAACGGCGCCTTGTCGAGCGGCGGACGCTCCTCTTCCTTCTCCGTGTACGGGTTCAGGCCCGTGACCGGCGGAAGATCGCTCGGAGCGGGAAGGTACCGGACGATCGCGTCGAGCACCTTCTGTATCCCCTTGTTCCGGAACGCGGAACCGGCCAGCACGGGAACGATCTTCGCGGCGACGACGCCCTTGCGGAGCGCCGCGTGGATCTCGTCGGCCGGAATCGCGGTGCCGTCGAGGACGTGGTGGAGGATGCCGTCGTCGATGTCGGCGAGGGCGTGAACGAGCGCGTCCCGCGCCTCGTCGACCTCTTCGGCGAGGTGCGCCGGAACGTCGGTCTCGTGGAAATCGGCGCCGAGGCTGTCCTCGTCGTAGTACGTCGCCCGCATCTCGACGAGATCGACGATCCCGATGAAATCGTCGCCGGACCCGATCGGCAGGATGACCGGCACGGCCGGCGCGGCGAGCCGCTCGCGCATCATCCGCACGGCGTTCACGAAATCGCTTCCGACGCGGTCCATCTTGTTCACGAACGCGAGCCGCGGAATGCGGTAGCGGTCGGCCTGGCGCCAGACCGTCTCCGACTGGGGCTCGACGCCGCCGACCCCGCAGAACACGGCGACGAGGCCGTCGAGCACCCGCATGCTGCGCTCGACCTCGACGGTGAAATCCACGTGGCCGGGGGTGTCGATGATGTTGATCTTGTGATCGTTCCAGAAGCAGGTCGTCGCCGCGGACGTGATGGTGATGCCCCGCTCGCGTTCCTGATCCATCCAGTCCATCACCGTGCTGCCCTCGTGCACCTCTCCCATCCGGTGCACCTTGCCCGTGTAGAAGAGAATCCTCTCCGTCAGGGTAGTCTTGCCCGCGTCGATATGGGCGGCTATCCCGATGTTTCGGACCTGTTCGAGAGGAAATTCCCTGGTCATCACAGCCTCATCCTCGCCGGGGCTGCCTGTCCCATTGCCCCGACTCGGGAGGCTTGCGGAATCAGGTGAGCCGCGTGCGATCGGTGTCGTACAACGAAGTCTGCATACTCATCGATTGTATCCCTCACCCTCGTTGGAATCCGCGTTTCCGCGGGCTCCAATTTGGATCCACCCCACCGCCCATCCGAAAAGATCTATGCGACCCGGCCTGCAGAAAGGCCGGGCGACATTCAAACTACCACCGGTAGTGGGCGAAGGCCTTGTTGGCCTCGGCCATCTTGTGGGTATCCTCGCGCTTCTTGATCGAGGGCCCCTCGTGCTTGTAGGCGAGCATGAGCTCGGAGGCGAGCCGCTCCGCCATCGCCCGCTCGGGACGGGTCTTCGAATAGCCGATGATCCACCGCAGGGCGAGAGCGAGTCTCCGGTCGGACCGGACCTCGATCGGCACCTGGTACGTGGCGCCGCCGACGCGGCGGGACGTGACCTCGAGCACCGGTTTGACGTTCTCGATGGCCTTCCTCATGACGTCGATGCCCCTCTGACCGGTCTTCTGCTCGATGAGGTCGAGCGCGTCGTACACGATCTTCTCGGCGGTGCCGCGTTTTCCGCGGCGGAGCATGTAGCTCACGAGCCGGGACACGAGCATATCGCCGTACTTGGGGTCGGGGACAATCGATCTCTTAACGACTTCGCGCCTGCGTGGCATTCCGTTATACTCCCGTGTTTTAAGCGGCTGTCTTCTTGGGTCTCTTCACGCCGTACTTCGACCGGCTCACCGTTCGTCCCTCGACGCCGGCCGAGTCGAGCGCGCCGCGGATGATATGGTACCGGACGCCGGGAAGATCCTTCACGCGGCCGCCGCGGATGAGCACGATCGAGTGCTCCTGAAGGTTGTGTCCCTCGCCCGGAATGTAGCTCGTCACCTCGAAGCCGTTCTGGAGCCTCACGCGCGCGACCTTCCGGATCGCCGAGTTCGGCTTTTTCGGCGTCGACGTATAGACGCGCGTGCAGGTGCCGCGCTTCTGCGGACACGATTTGAGCGCGGGCGCGTGGGTTTTCTTGCGAACCGCGTCGCGCGATTTGCGTACAAGCTGATTGATCGTCGGCACCGGCATACCCCTTAATTACAGCGATGGTAATCGGTTATGTGTTTTATACCCACTCGATTGGACGGAAAGTGGGACGCAAAAGTGCAATCTATCATCCAGCTCCACCCATGTCAAGTAAATAATTATGAGCGGTTTAAGACACTTGCTCCCTCATTTTGCTGATGAGCTCGGCGAGCTCCTCCTCGGCGAAATCCCGCTCGAGCAGATCCTCCTCGCTCACCTCGTCCTCGATGTGGATCCGGCTGTAGCGCTGCAGCCCCGTGCCCGCCGGAATGAGATGCCCCATGACGACGTTTTCCTTGAGCCCGCGCAGGTAATCGACCTTTCCCTGAACGGCGGCCTCGGTGAGAACGCGCGTCGTCTCCTGGAAGCTCGCCGCCGAGATGAAGCTCTCGGTCGTGAGCGAGGCCTTCGTGATGCCGAGGAGCAGCGGCTTGAAGGTGGCGGGCTTGCCCTTTTCCTTCATCGTCCGCTCGTTCTCCTCGCGGAACTCCGACTTGCTCACGATGTCCCCCTCGAGGAACCGCGTGTCGCCCGGATCTTCCACGATGACCTTCTGGAGCATCTGCCGCACGATCACCTCGATGTGCTTGTCGTTGATGCGCACGCCCTGGAGCCGGTAGACCTCCTGGATCTCGTTCACGAGGTAGTTCTGCGCGGCGTTCACGCCCTTGATGCTCAGGATGTCGAACGGGTTGACGGGACCCTCGGTGAGGTTGTCCCCCGCCTCGACCCGGTCCCCCTCGTACACCCGCAGGTGCTTGCCCTGGGGGATGATGTAGCTGCGCCGGTCGCCGTTCTCGTTGACGACGTTGAGCTTGCGCATACCCTTCGTCACGGCGCCGAACTCGACGAGACCGTCGATCTCGGAGACGACCGCCGCTTCCTTCGGCTTGCGGACCTCGAAGAGCTCGGCCACGCGCGGAAGGCCGCCCGTGATGTCGCGCGTCTTCGAGATGTCCTTCGGGATTCGGACGAGGATGTCGCCCGGCAGGATCTCGGCCCCGTCGTGCACCATGATCATGGCGCCCGTCGGCACGATGAAGTTGCCGATGAGCTTGCCGCCCTTGTCGACGAGCTCGATGTGCGGCTGGAGCCTCTTGTCGCGGTCGTCGACGATCACCATCTGCCGCAGCCCCGACTTGTCGTCGACCTTCTCGCGAAGGGTGATCCCTTCCTTGATGTCGATGAACCGCAGCCGCCCGCTCTTGTCGGAGATGATGCTGTCGGAGTACGGATCCCATTCGTAGATGATGGCGTCCTTGGCGACCTTGTCCTGTTCCTTCACGCGGAGCGCGGCGCCGTACGGCACGCCGAAGCGCGCGCGGATCCGCTCGCTCTTCTCGTCGCGGATGAGGATCTCGCCCTTGCGGCCCGTCGCGATGATGTTGCCGTTGCGGTCGACCACGGTCTTCGTGCTCTTGAACTGGACGATGCCCGGATGGTTCGTCGTTTTCTGCGTCTGCTCGGCGATACGCGACGCGGTGCCGCCGACGTGGAAGGTCCGAAGCGTTAGCTGCGTTCCCGGCTCGCCGATCGACTGCGCCGCGATCACGCCGACCGCCTCGCCGATGTCGACGAGGGTGCCCGTGGCGAGGTTGCGGCCGTAGCAGAGGGCGCACGCGCCTCGCCGCGCCTCGCAGGTCAGCACGCAGCGGATCTTGACGCGCTCGACGCCGCGCTCCTCGATCTCGGCGGACATCTCCTCGTCGACGAGGGTGTTGGCCGGACAGATCGTCTCGCCCGTCTGCGGATCGATGATGTCGTCGACGACCACGCGGCCGAGGATACGGTCGCTCAGCGACTCGATGACCTCTTCGCCCTCCTTGAGGGCGACGGTGTCCATGCCCATGATCGTGCCGCAGTCGTGCTCCGTGATGATGACGTCCTGCGCCACGTCGACGAGGCGGCGCGTGAGGTATCCGGCGTCGGCGGTCTTGAGCGCCGTGTCGGCGAGACCCTTGCGCGCGCCGTGCGTCGAGATGAAGTACTGGAGCACGGTGAGGCCTTCTTTGAAGTTCGCCGTGATCGGCATCTCGATGATCTCGCCGATGCCGCCCGTGATGCGCTTCTGGGGCTTCGCCATGAGACCGCGCATGCCGGCGAGCTGCCGGATCTGCTCCTTGTTGCCTCGCGATCCGGAGATCGCCATCATGTAGATCGGGTTGAATCCGTCGCGGTCGTGGTTGAGGGTCTCGAGCATCGCCTCGGCGACGTTGTTCGTCGTGTGGGTCCACGTGTCGATGATCTTGTTGTAGCGCTCGCCGTCGGTGATGACGCCGTCCTTGTACTGCTTCTGGATCTGGTTCACGGCCTTCTGGGCGACGCCGATGAGCTGCGGCTTCTCCGCGGGCACGACGACGTCGTCGATCGAGAAGGTGATGCCGGCCTTCGTCGCGAACCGGAAGCCGAGATCCTTGAGGCGCTCGAGGAAATGCACCGTCGCCCGGTTGCCGAGCTTCTTGTAGCAGTCGCCGATGATCGCGGCGACCGCTTTCTTGTCGAACAGCTCGTTCACGAACCCGAGCTCGGGAGGCGTGATCCGGCTCACGATGACGCGGCCGGCGGTGGTCGTCACCGTCTCCTCCCCCATGCGCACCTTCACCTTCGCGTGCAGCCCGACCGCTCCCTGGTTCCACGCCGATATGAGCTCGTCGGGACTGAAGAAGCTCTTGCCCTCCCCCTTCGCGCCCTCGCGGGTCATGGATACGTAGTACAAGCCGAGCACCATGTCCTGCGTCGGCGAGGCGAGCGGGGCGCCGTTCGCGGGCGAGAGGATGTTGTTCGCCGCGAGCATGAGCGTCCGCGCCTCGAGCTGCGCCTCGTACGAGAGCGGCACGTGCACCGCCATCTGGTCGCCGTCGAAATCGGCGTTGAAGGCGGTGCAGACGAGCGGGTGGATCTGGATCGCCTTGCCCTCGATGAGGAGCGGCTGAAACGCCTGGATGCCGAGCCGGTGAAGCGTCGGGGCGCGGTTGAGGAGCACCGGATGGTCGCGGATGATCTCCTCGAGGATGTCCCAGACCTCGGGACGCTCGCGCTCGACGAGCTTCTTCGCGCTCTTCACCGTCTGGACGTAGCCCTTTTCCTCGAGCTTGCGGATGATGAACGGCTTGAAGAGCTCGAGGGCCATCGACTTCGGCAGTCCGCACTGGCCGATCTCGAGCTCGGGGCCGATGACGATCACGGAGCGCCCCGAGTAATCGACGCGCTTGCCGAGGAGGTTCTGGCGGAACCGGCCCTGCTTGCCCTTGAGCATGTCGGAAAGGCTCTTGAGGGGGCGGTTGCCCTGCCCGCGCACGGCGCGCGAGCGTCGGCTGTTGTCGAAGAGGGCGTCGACCGCCTCCTGAAGCATGCGCTTCTCGTTCCGGAGAATGACCTCCGGCGCCCGGATCTCGATGAGCTTGCGCAGGCGGTTGTTCCGGTTGATGACGCGCCGGTAGAGATCGTTGAGATCGCTCGTCGCGAACCGCCCGCCCTCGAGCGGCACGAGCGGCCGCAGATCCGGCGGCAGCACGGGGATGACGTCGAGGATCATCCATTCGGACTTGTTCTGGCTCTGGCGGAACGCCTCGACGACCTTGAGGCGCTTGAGAACGTCCTTCTTGCGCTGGACAGAGGTCTCGATCTTCGACTGGGCGCGGAGCGTGATCGAGAGCTCCTCGATATTGAGCGTCTTGAGGAGGTCGCGGATCGCCTCGCCGCCCATCTTGGCGGTGAACTCCTTGCCCTGGTCGAGGAGCTCGGCGTACGTGTCGTCGTCGATGAGCTCCTTGAATTTGAGATCGGTGTTGCCGGGATCGATGACGACGTGCGACTCGTAGTAGAGGATGCGCTCGAGGTTGCGCACGGTCATGTCGAGCATGTAGCCGATGCGGCTCGGCACGCCCTTGAGGAACCAGATGTGGGCGACGGGCACGGCGAGCTCGATGTGCCCCATCCGCTCGCGCCGGACGCGGGAGTGGGTCACCTCGACGCCGCAGCGGTCGCAGATGACGCCGCGGTACCGGATACGCTTGTACTTGCCGCAGGCGCACTCCCAGTCCTTCACGGGCCCGAAGATGCGCTCGCAGAAGAGGCCGTCCTTCTCCGGCTTGAAGGACCGGTAGTTGATCGTCTCGGGCTTCGTGACCTCCCCGTAGCTCCACTGGCGGATCGTCTCGGGAGAGGCTATCTGGATGCGCATCGCCTTGATGTCGGTCGGCTTGCTGCGATCCTTTTCGAAGAGGGTGGTATACAAACCGGGTACCTCCCTAATTCTTCTCGAGCTTTTCGAGCTGAACGTCGAGACAGAGGCTCTGGAGCTCCTTGATGAGAACGTTGAACGACTCCGGCAGCCCCGGATCGGGGGCGTTCTCGCCCTTGACGATCGTTTCGTATATCTTGCTCCGCCCCGCCACGTCGTCCGATTTGACGGTGAGGAGCTCCTGCAGCGTGTACGCGGCGCCGTACGCCTCGAGCGCCCAGACCTCCATCTCGCCGAACCGCTGTCCGCCGAACTGGGCCTTGCCGCCGAGCGGCTGCTGCGAGACGAGCGAGTAGGGGCCGATCGAGCGCGCGTGAATCTTGTCGTCGACGAGGTGCGAAAGCTTCATGATGTAAATGTTGCCGACGGTGACGTCTTCGTCGAACGGCTCCCCCGTCATGCCGTCCATGAGCCGGACCTTGCCGCTCTCGGGGAGCCCCGCCTCGACCAGCAGCTTCTTGATCTCGTCGATCGTGGCGCCGTTGAAGACGGGGGTGGCCACCTTGTAGCCGAGCTTGTCGACCGCCCAGCCGAGATGCGTCTCGAGGATCTGGCCGAGGTTCATTCGGCTCGGGACGCCGAGCGGGTTCAGGATGACGTCGATCGGCGTGCCGTCGGGCAGGTGCGGCATGTCCTCGATGGGGACGATGCGCGAGACGACGCCCTTGTTTCCGTGGCGCCCGGCCATCTTGTCGCCGACGGAGACCTTGCGCTTGCGCGCGACGTAGACCTTCACGAGCTTGCTCACTCCCGGCGGGAGCTCGTCGCCGCGCGTGATCCGCTCCGATTCCTTCTCGAACCGGCTCTCGACCTTCTCGATGGCGCGGGCCGCGGCCTCCATGAGCGATTGGATGCGGCGGTCGACCTTCGCGTCCTTCACCACGGGGAGCCCCCAGTGGAGATGATCGATGTCGAGGCCCTTGAGCATCTTGTCCGTGATCTTCCGCCCCGCGCGGGCGAGCACCTCGCCCGTCTCCGCGTGCACGAGCTTCTCGGAGATCTGCCCGATCATGAGACGCTCGAGACGCTCGCGGCGCTTTTCCTTGATATGCTGTATCTCGACGTTTTTCTGGTTCTCGAACTCCTGCAGCTTGCGGCGCTCGTGGCTCCGCGAGCGCTCGTCGCGCTCCTTGCGGGAGAAGAGCTTGATGTCGACGACGATCCCGTCCATGCCCGGCGGCGCCTTGAGGGACGCGTCGCGCACGTCTCCGGCCTTTTCGCCGAAGATCGCCTTCAGCAGCCGCTCCTCGGGGGTGAGCTCCGTCTCGCCCTTCGGCGTCACCTTGCCGACGAGGATGTCCCCCGCCTTGACGTGCGCGCCGACGCGGACGATGCCGTCCCCGTCGAGGTTCGCGAGCATCTCCTCGCTCACGTTCGGGATCTCGCGCGTGATCTCCTCCATGCCGGCCTTCGTGTCGCGGACCTGCGTCTCGAACTCCTCGATGTGCACCGAGGTGAAGGTGTCGTCCGTGACGAGCCGCTCGCTGATGATGATCGCGTCCTCGAAGTTGTAGCCGCGCCACGGCATGAAGGCGACGATGACGTTCCGGCCGAGCGCGAGCTCGCCGTTGCGCGTCGCTGAGCTGTCGGCGATGACCTCGCCCTTGCGCACCTTCTGCCCGATCTCGACGATCGGCTTCTGGTTGACGCAGGTGTCCTGATTCGAGCGCTGGAACTTGATGAGCCGGTACTCGTCGACGCCGCCGAATCCGGAGAAGTCCTCGAGGTCCTCGTCCTCCTTCTTGCCGCCGTAGCTCAGGAGGATCCGGTCCGCCTCGACGGCCTCGACCCGGCCCGCGCGGCGCGCGACGCAGAGAACGCCCGAATCGTACGCGACCTTGCCCTCGAGCCCGGTTCCGACGAGCGGCTCCTCCGCCTTGATGAGCGGAACGGCCTGCCGCTGCATGTTGCAGCCCATGAGGGCGCGGTTCGCGTCGTCGTGCTCGAGGAAGGGGATGAGCGCCGCCGCGGCGCTCACGAGCTGGTTCGGGGAGACGTCCATGTAGTGGACCTCCTTCGGGTCCACGAGGACGAAATCCCCGCGAAAGCGCGCCATGACGACCGGCTCGACGAACTTGCCGTGCTTGTCGATCTTCGCGTTCGCGTGCGCGATGATGACGGTGTCTTCCTGGTCGGCCGAGAGCATCACCGTCTCGTCGGTCACCGCGCCGTTCTTGACCTTCCGGTACGGCGTCTCGAGAAAACCGAACTCGTTCACGCGGGCGAACGTCGCGAGCGAGGTGATGAGGCCGATGTTCGGGCCTTCCGGCGTCTCGATGGGGCACATGCGACCGTAGTGCGTGTAGTGCACGTCGCGGACCTCGAACCCCGCGCGCTCGCGGGTGAGGCCGCCGGGGCCGAGAGCCGAGAGGCGCCGCTTGTGCGTGAGCTCGGCGAGCGGGTTCGTCTGGTCCATGAACTGCGAGAGCTGGCTCGACCCGAAGAACGACTGCACCACGGCGCTGATCGTACGCGCGTTCACGAGATCGTACGGGGTCGGGCTCTCCGCCTCTTGGATCGTCATCCGCTCGCGGATGATGCGCGCCATGCGAGCGAGACCGACCGAGAACTGGTTCGCCAGCAGCTCGCCGACCGACCGCACGCGCCGGTTGCCGAGATGATCGATGTCGTCGACCGGGCCGTCCGTTTCCTTGAGATGGATGAGGTTCGCGACGACGGCGACGAAGTCCTTCTCGGTGAGCGTCGTCGTGTCGATCGGCACGTCGACTCCGAGCCGGCGGTTCATCTTGTGGCGGCCGACCTTCTCGAGGTTGTAGCGCTTCGGGTTGAAGAAGAGCCGGTCGAGGAGCGCCTTCGCCGTCTCGGCGTTCGGGGGATCGCCCGGCCGCATGAGGTTGTAGAGGCGCTTGAGGGCCTCCTCCTGCGTGTGGGTCGGATCCTTCTCGATCGTCTTGAGGATCACGTCCTCCTCGAGGTTGCCCTCCTTCTCGACGACGGCGATCTTGGCGACCTTCTGCGACTTCATCCGCTCGAGCGCGGTCTCGGTGACGGCGGAGCCCGCTTCGAGGATGATCTCGCCGGTCTCGCGGCTCACGACGTCCTCCGCGACGAACCGGCCGACGATCGAGGCGTCCTTCTTGCTCGCGCGCGACCCGATCTCGATCACCTCGGTGCGGTGAAAGAGCTTGATGATGGCGCTGTTCGGCTCGAACCCCATCGCCTTGAGCAACACCGTGACGGGGATCTTCCGCCGGCGGTCGATGTAGACGTACATGATGTCGTTCACGTCGATCGTGAACTCCACCCACGACCCGCGGTAGGGGATGATCCGCGAGTTGAAGAGCCGCTTGCCGTTCGGATGGTAATCGTCGTCGAAAACGACGCCCGGCGAGCGGTGAAGCTGGCTCACGATCACGCGCTCGGCGCCGTTGATGATGAAGGTGCCCATCGCGGTGATGAGCGGAATCTCGCCGAGATAGACCTCGCTCTGGATGATGTCCTTGATGACCTGCTCGCCCTCCTGGGTCTCCCGGACGACGAGACGGAGCGACGCCTTGAGAGGCGCCGCGAACGTGAGGTCGCGCTCCTTGCATTCCTCGACGGTGTACTTCGGCTCGCCGATCGCGTATCCGACGTACTCGAGGGCGAACTCCCCCCGCGCCGAAACGACCGGAAAGACGGAGCGGAACACCGATTCGAGGCCGACGTTCTCGCGGCGGTCCAGCGGAACGTTGCGCTGGAGGAAGCGCTCATAGGATTCGAGCTGCACCTCGAGAAGGTGCGGAAGCTCGACGACCTGCGGAATCTTGGCGAAACTGAAGCGTTCGGGCACCGTGATCATCGACAACGATCCCTCCTGCCTCGTGCCGTAACCGGCACGGACGCGCTACTTTATCTCGACGACGCCGCCGACCTCTTCGATCTTCTTCTTGATGTCCTCGGCTTCGGCCTTGTTCACGTTCTCCTTGATCGGCTTCGGGGCTTCCTCGACGAGCTTCTTCGCTTCGATGAGTCCGAGACCCGTGATGGCGCGGACGACCTTGATGACCTGGATCTTGTTGGCGCCGATGTCCTTGAGGACCGGCGTGAACTCGGTCTTCTCCTCGACCTCGGCCGCGGCGCCGGCGCCCGGCATCATGCCCGGCATGAAGGCCATCGGGGCGGCGGCGGTGACGCCGAACCGCTCCTCGAGCGCCTTCACGAGCTCCGAGAGCTCGAGCACGCTGAGGGTTTCGATGTGCTCGACGATCTTCGCGATCGAGCCGCCCGCCGGCTTCTTCTCGGCGGTTTCCTCCGCCTGCGCGGCGTCGGTCGTTTCGTCCTTCTTCTTGGTGACCATGAACGAACCTCTCTTTCCAACGGTTACGCGTTCACACTCTTCGGCGCGCATGCCCCGCCGAGGGGGCGCCGCCGCGCCGCTACGCGGCCTTCTTGTCCCCGACGGCCTTGAGAACGTTCACGAGGTCCCGCAGGGAAGCGTTGAGGCAGTTGATGATGCCTCGCAGCGGAGCCTGTACCGTTCCCACGACCTGGGCAAGAAGCACCTCCCGTCCCGGGAGGACGGCGAGCCTTCGCACCTCGGCGGCGCTGAGGACCCGCCCCTGA
>JAGUZZ010000214.1:0-2533 GCA_020060525.1 bacterium
ACCCTTCAACTCGAGATGGGACCGGCTCGCCCCCTTCGTCGTCGGGGCGCTGTTCGGGCTGTGCGCGGCGATGCTCGCCGTTTCGATCGTCATGTTCCGGCGGGCGGAGGAGCGGGGGCGGGGGCAGGCGTTCGGCCGCGACGACGCCCCGCGTTCGTCGGCCGGCGAGGAGCGGTCGCAGGCGATCGTCGAGGCGACGAGGCTCGCGAGCCCGGCGGTCGTTTCCGTCACGGCGATCCTCACGAAGGACGTGACCTCGAATCCGTATCTCTATTACCAGTTTCTCCAGCAGTACTATTTCAACCCCTCGTTCCAGGCGCGCCTGCGCGACGGCCGCCCCGTCGTCGAGTACACGAGCTTCGGCTCGGGCGTCGTGCTCGCGCCGCAGGGGTACGTCCTCACGAACGAGCACGTCATCCGGGACGCGGAGCGGATATACGTCACGATGAACGACGGAACGCAGACCGAAGCGTCGCTCATCGGCGCGGCCCCGTCATACGACCTCGCGCTGCTGAAGATCGAAGGGAAGAACCTGCCCTACGCCCGGCTCGGCGATTCCGACCGGCTCGCGATCGGCGAATGGGTGATCGCCATCGGAAATCCGTTCGGCTACCTGCTCGACGATCCGCAGCCGAGCGTGACGGTCGGCGTCGTGAGCGCCCTTCACCGCGACGTGCGCGCGCCGAACACCGTTTTCAACAACATGATCCAGACGGACGCGGCGATCAACCCGGGCAACAGCGGCGGACCCCTCGTGTCGGGCGCGGGCGAGGTCGTCGGCGTCAACACCTTCATATTCTCCACGCAGGAGGGCTCGATCCCGGGCATGAGCTTCGCCATCCCGATCAACACCGCCAAGATGGTGATCGACGAGATCACTCATTTCGGGCGCGTGCGCGGCACGTGGACCGGCATCGCGGTGGTCGAGCTTTCCCCGGAGGAGGCGCGGCGCCGCGGACTCGACGTCGACCACGGCCTCTACGTGGACCGCGTCGACCCGGGACAGCCGGGCGAGCGCGCCGGCATCAGGCGCGGCGACGTCATCCTCACGGTGAACGGGATGACGGTCCGCACGCAGCAGCAATCCGCGCGGGCGATCTTCGGGCTCAAGGTGGGGGACGAAACCGACGTCGTCGTCCGGCGCGACGGAAAAGAGCTGACGCTCAGGCTGAGACTCGGCGAGCGGCCGACGGGCGCGTGAGCCGCCCGCTCGCGAGAGGAGGACAGGTTGATTCCACGGTATTCGGTTCCCGAGATGACGCGCATCTGGTCCGACGAGTACCGCTTCGACCTCTGGCGCGAGATCGAGGTGCTCTACTGCGAGGGCATGGCCGAGTACGGCCTCATCCCGAAACGGGCCGCGCGCGAGATCCGTTCGCGGGCCGCATTCGACGTCAGGCGGATCGAGAAGATCGAGGAGCGCGTCCGGCACGACGTGATCGCCTTTCTCACCGACGTGTCGAGACGGGTCGGGCCCTCGGGACGCTACCTGCACCTCGGCATGACGAGCTCCGATCTGCTCGACACCGCGCTCGCCTGCCAGATGACGGCCGCCGGGCGCGGCGTCGCCGCGCGCCTGAAAACCCTTCGGACCGCGATCCGCCGCCAAGCGGTGCGGCACCGCCGCACCCCGATGATCGGACGCACGCACGGCATGCACGCCGAGCCCGTCACCTTCGGCCTCAAGCTCCTCGTCTGGCACGAGGAGATCGGCCGCGCCGTCGACCGCGTCGAGGCGGCGATCGAGGAGGTGCGCGTCGGCAAGATGACGGGCGCCGTCGGCACCCAGACGCACATCGACCGGCGCGTCGAGCGGTTTGTCATGCGGCGCCTCGGCCTCGAGACGGCGAAGGCGACGACGCAGATCATCCAGCGCGACCGCCACGCCGCGTTCCTCGCCTCTCTCGCGCTCGCCGCCGCTTCCCTCGAGAAGATGGCGCTCGAGATCCGCGGGCTCCAGCGGTCGGACGTCGGCGAGGCGGAGGAGCCCTTTACGCGCGGGCAGAAGGGCTCGAGCGCGATGCCGCACAAGCGCAACCCGATCCTCTGCGAGCGGATCTGCGGCATGGCGCGGATCGTCAGGGCGAACGCCCTCGCCGCGCAGGAAAACGTCGCCCTCTGGCACGAGCGCGACATCAGCCATTCGTCCGTCGAGCGGATCATCCTGCCCGATTCGACGATGCTGCTCGCGTACATGATCGAGAAGTTCACCTGGATCGTGTCGAACCTCCGGGTGAACATGAAACGGATGCGCGAGAACCTCGAGCGCACCGGAGGGCTCGTCTTTTCCCAGCACGTGCTTCTCCGCCTCGTCGAGAGCGGATTCTCGCGCGAGGCGGCGTACGCGGTCGTGCAGGAGGCCGCGATGGAGAGCATGCGGACGGAGCGGAGCTTCCGCGAGCTCCTCGCCGGGGATCGCCGGCTTCGGCGCCGGCTCGACCCGGGGGAGATCGAAGGGCTCTTCGACCTCGACGCGCATTTCGCGAAGATCGATTCCATTTTCAAGCGGACGCTCGGGCGGTGAGGAACGGCC
>JAGUZZ010000045.1:0-4431 GCA_020060525.1 bacterium
AGGCGGCGCAAGGCGGCGGACGGAAACGCGGGCACGGGAGGTTGACAGCCGCCCGGGCGGCGGCGCATACTGCCGCGACGGCGCGGCGGGAAAGGCGCGGGAGGTCATGGCGGACAAGGCTACCGTGAAAAACGCGATGCGGAGACTGCTCGATCCGCTTGCGGCGGCGCTCGAGCGCGCGGGGGCGACGCCGTTCGCCGTCACCGTCGCGGGGCTTCTCGTGAGCCTCGCGGGCGCCGTCTTCGTCGCCCGCGGCCGCCTGAGGACGGGAGCCGTCGTGCTTCTCGCGGGCGGCCTCTGCGACGTTCTCGACGGCTCCCTCGCCCGCCGGATGGGGAGGGAGAGCGCGTTCGGCGCCTTCATCGATTCGACGATAGACCGCGTCACGGAGATCGCGTTCTTCGGGGCGCTCGTCGTCCACTTCGCCGGAGCGGGCGCGGGGCCGCTCTTCCGTATCGAGGCGCTCGCCTCGGGCGGGACGACGCCGGATCCCCGGATCGCTCTTCTCCTCGCCGCTCTTGCCGGTTCGTTCCTCACGAGCTATACGCGGGCGCGGGCCGAGGGGCTCGGCCTCGAATGCCGGGTCGGTCTCATCGAGCGGCCCGAGCGCGTCGGCATCCTCGTCGCCGGTCTGCTCGCGGGAGGCGTGGTGCTCGACGCGGCTATCGTCGCGCTCGCCGTTCTCACCGCGGCGACCTCCGTGCAGCGGATCGCCCACGTTCGCCGGCTGACGGCCGGGCGGGGGCTTCCCCGATGAGGCGCGGCGCGCAGGAGAGCGGCGACCGGAGGATCGCTTTGAAACCACGTCTCGTCACGTTCGAGGGGATCGAGGGCTGCGGAAAGTCCGCGGTCTCCCGCGAGGCGCTCCTCGCTCTCGAGCGGGCCGGCGTGAACGCCGTCCTCGTGCGCGAACCGGGCGGCACGGCGGTCTCCGAGAGGATACGGGAGCTGCTCCTCGATCCGGAACGGCGGGAGATGGCGCCGCTCACGGAGCTCATGCTGTACCTCTCCGCGCGCTCCCAGCTCGTCTCCGAGGTCATCCGGCCGGCGCTCGCCGGCGGGCGGACCGTTCTCTGCGACCGGTACCTCGACGCCTCGGTCGCGTATCAGGGGTTCGCGCGCGGGCTCGGGGAGCGGTTCGTCGAGCGGCTGAACCGTGTGGCGGCGGAAGACGCCGTCCCCGATAGAACGTTCCTCCTCGACGTGCCGGTACCGGAAGGGCTCGCCCGCGGACCGCTCCGTCGCGAGCGCGACGGCGTCGCCCGCAGGGACCGCCTCGAACGGGAGGACCTCGCGTTTCACGAACGGGTGCGCGAGGGGTACCTGCGCCTCGCCCGCCGCAACCGCTCCCGCGTCGTCGTCGTCGACGCCACGAGGCCGCTCGCGGAGGTCGTTTCCGCCGTTCTCGGGAACCTCGAACGCCTCCTCTCCGTATCACTTATATAGCGCCCGGATAAGGTTTTGTTTCCCTCCGGCGGAATGTTATATTATCGCCGGGCGGGAATGAGCCCACCGGAATCCAGCCCGTTGGCCTCTTTTTTGATGGCTCGGGAGGCGGGGAACAGTCCGTGCGGCCCTCGTATCGCGGCCTGACCCATGGAGGTTGCATCGTGCGTTTGAACGGAAAAGCGATCGTCGGAATATCGGTCCTCTGCCTTCTCGCCGTCGCCTCGATCTTCGTCATGGCGGGCGACCGCGAGGAGCGGCAGCGGGAGACCGTCTACAAGAACATCGAACGGTTCGGGGCGGTGCTCGACAAGGTTCTCAACTACTACGCCGACGAGATCGACTCCGACAAGCTCATCAAGGCCGCCATCGACGGGATGCTCAACACCCTCGACGAGCATTCCGTCTACATGGACAGCTACGACTACGAAAACCTCATGATCGACACGCGCGGCGAGTTCGGCGGACTCGGATTCACCGTCGGCACGGCCGACGGTTTTCCGACCGTGGTTTCGATCCTCGACGACACGCCCGCCTACCGCCACGGGATACAGGGCGGGGACAAGATCGTCGAGATCGAGGGCGTCTCCACGAAGGGGTACAAGACCGAGGACGCCGTCTCGAAGCTGCGCGGCCGCGAGGGGACGCAGGTCAACATCACCATCGCCCGCGAGGGGCTTCCCGATTCCCTGCGGTTCTCGATCACGCGCGAGATCATCCGCGTGCCGAGCATCAGCTATTCGACGAAGCTCGGAGACGTCGGTTACATACGCGTCGCGCGATTCGGCGAGCGGACCGCCCGCGAGCTCGACGACGCGATGCGCGCCCTCGAGCGGGAGAAGATCAAGGGGATCATCATCGATCTCCGGATCAATCCGGGCGGTCTCCTCGAGTCGGCGCGCGAGGTGTCGGAGATCTTCCTCGAGAAGGACAGGCTCATCGTCTACACGGAATCGCGCATTCCGAGCCACAACGCGAAGTACTACTCACGGTCGACGAAGGTGCACGACGGGTATCCGGTCGTCATCCTCGTAAACGGGTTCAGCGCGTCCGCGTCCGAGATCGTGGCGGGCGCCCTTCAGGACTGGGACCGGGCGCTCATCGTCGGGCAGACGAGCTACGGCAAGGGCTCGGTGCAGACCGTGTTCATGGTCGGACGCGACGCTCTCAAGCTCACGACGGCCAAGTACTTCACGCCGAGCGGGCGCTGCATCCACTCGAACCGCTCGTCGGAGGACGACGAGGGGACGATCGCGCTCGACGGCGAGACCCCGGCGCCGGCCGCGGAGCGGCCCGCGGAGGAGACGGACGCCGAGCCGGAGGATCGCCGCGAATACAAGACCGCGGCCGGCCGCGTCGTGTACGGCGGCGGCGGCATCACCCCCGACTGGGAGATCGAGCCGCAGCGGTTCACGCCGTTCCAGAGGGATCTCGAGCTTCGCAACCTTTTCTTCAATTTCGCGATCAACTACGCCTCGTCTCACGAGACGAACGACCGGTTCGAGGCGACGGACGAGGTCCTCGGCGCCTTCAAGAGCTACATCGCCGAGCACAAGTTCGCGGCCCCCGATTCGCTCTGGACGCCGGAAAACACGGAGTACGCGAAGCTCGCGATCAGGCGGGAGGTCTTCCAGCGGCGCATGGGGACGAAGGGCGCCTACCTCGCGACCCTTCCCCACGACGAAGAGGTCCAGAAGATCCTCGAGATGTTCCGCGCGGCTCCGACGCTCGACCGGATGTTCGCCTACGTGCAGGAGCGCGCGAAGGAACGGGAGAACCTGAAGACCGCGGAGGCCGCGAAGCGTTGAGGAAGGTCGCGATCATAAGCGATTTCGACGGCACCGTCTCGAGACGCGACGTCGGACACCACTTCTTCGGCGCGTTCGTCCCGCGGCGGCGGGAGTGGCTCGCGCTGCTCGACGAGTGGCGCCTCGGCCTCATCAGCTCGAAGGAATGCCTCGAGAAGGAGCTCTCCCTCGTCCGGGCCGACCGGGACGACCTCGACGGCTTCGTCGACGGCGAGGGGCTCGATCCGTATTTCAGCGATTTCGTCGATTTCGGCGAGCGGCGCGGATGCGAGCTGCTCATCGCGAGCGACGGGCTCGATTACTACATCGACCGGCTTCTCGCGCGGTCCGGGCTCGGGCATCTCGAGGTCCGGGCGAACCGCCTCGTCTGCGACGGACCGCGGCTCGCCGCCGTCGAGTTCCCCCATTACGACAAGATGAATTGCACGAGGTGCGGCAACTGCAAGCGCTCGCACCTCGAGGAGCTCCGGCGCGCCGGCTTCGCCGTCGTCTACGTGGGAAACGGGTACAGCGACCGCTGTCCCGCGGAGCACGCCGATCTCGTGTTCGCGAAAGGGGAGCTGCTCGATCACTGCCGCGAGCGGAGCATCGAACACGTCGCCTTCGAGAACTTCCGCGACATCGAGCGGGTGCTCACGACGCGGTTCATCCTTCACTCGGGAAACGTCTCGCTCTGAGAGCGGTTCATCGCCTCGGTGTAGAGCCGGCTCACGTATCCGATGAAATCGAATATCTCCATCTCCGCGATCGAATCGCGGCCTCGAAGCGTTTTCATCTTGTCCATCACGTCGTTGAGGTCGTTTCGCCCGACGAGCCCCCGGTCGTAGAACTTCCAGAAGGTTTTCAGGGTGTACTGAAGGTCGTTTCCGTACTTCTTCTGCAGATCGGGGCCGAGGGCGGCCTCGAGCTGCCGTCCGGAGCGCATGAACATGCGCTCCGCGATCGCGTCGCGCGCCCCGAGGAGCAGCGCGGCGGCGAGCACGGCAGCGACGGCGACGACCGCCGCGATCGTATACGTTCTCCTGCTCACCGTGCATCCATCCTTTCTCCGGCGAGGGTCGTTCGCAGCCACGATTCGGTCAGGGCGGCCGCCCGCTCGAGGGAGGGCGAGGGCCGCGTCATCGGGTGCCGCACGTTCATCGTGTGGCCCGCCCCCGGCAGCGTCTCGAGGCGGGCG
>JAGUZZ010000310.1:0-4981 GCA_020060525.1 bacterium
AACCACATGACGTGCGGCGCCCGGCGACCCGCCTCGGGGACGTACCGCTTCACGAGATACGCCGAGAGCGGCGCGCCCGCGCTGTTGGCGATGAAGGACCGCAGATAGGCGTATCCGAGGTAGAGCCCGACCTTGCCCTTCGGCGCCATGCACGAAACGTAGTCGAGGAACCGGGGAGCGAAGGTCATCTCGCCGAGCGCGAACGTCGCGATGGCGAGACACGCCCCCCAGAGGGTGGGCACGAGACCGAGGATCAGCATGGCGGCCGTGGAGATCCCCATGCCGAGCGCCATCGTCGCGAGCGGCCGCATCCGCGACACGGCCCACGCCACGGGCATCTGCAGGAGGATGATCATGCCCGGATTGATGGCGACGATCCATTCCATCGGCGCGCGCTCGGAGATGTGGCGGACGATATAGAAGGGCACCGAGAGGTAGAGCTGCCAGAACATGAGGTCGAAGCCGGCGAAGATGACGAGGAACGCCATGAACTTCCCGTCGCCGAGCACGCGGAACATATCGGCGAAGGTCTGCTTCGTCGACCGGACCGGCTCGCCGGACCGGTCCGGCTCCCGGTACGCGATCGCGGTGAAGAGGAGCGCGACGAGCGCCATCGCCGTCGAGAAGAGGCAGATGACCTGCATCCCGAAGCCCTGCCACTTGAGGAGCTCGAGGAAGGCGCCGGGGGCCATCGGCGGGGTCTGTTCGGCCGCGCGGGCCGCGAGCTCGGGCGTGACGGAGAACGGCGGCACGTGAGACGCGACCCAGCCCTGAAGGGACGCGAACTGCGAATGCGACAGCCAGGAGCCGAGATCCTGCCGGAGCGCCTTGGCGACGATCTTTCCGGAGAAACCGCCGACGTTGACGATCATGTAGAAAAACGAGAAACCGAGTTTGGAGAGGCCGGCGGGAGACGTTTTCTTCACGGTGCCGGAGATGACGGGCTTGACGAAGGAGCCGCCGACGGCGACGAGGGCCAGCGCGGCGAGCGCCGTCGCCTTGGAGGGAAACACGCCGAGGATCCCGTAGCCCGCGGCGAGCACGGAGAAGGCGATGAAGAGCCCGTTGCGGAATCCGATCTTATCGGAAATCGCTCCCGCCGGGATCGGCAGCAGGTAGAGCGACGATATGAAAACGGACGTGATCGCCACCGCCGCGGCGTCGTCGAATCCGACCCGCCGCGTGAGGTAGATCGCCAGGATGATGTTCATCCCGTAGTAGGCGAGCCGCTCGAAGAGCTCGATGGCGTTCGCCGCCCAGAAGGTCCGGGGAAACCGTTTGACGTCCGCGAACGCCATGCCGGGAGCCTTCCTCCTCCGTCAGAACGCCACGCGAAGCCCGAGCGAGACGCCGAAGCCACCGAGATCGACGGAGCCTTCGCCGGTTCCCGCGGCCTCGTCGGCCCTCACGGGACCGTAGATCATGTAGCCTTCGCCGCCCTCGAAATACCCGAGAACGACGTCCGCCGTCTCGCCCTCCGTGCTCGTCGCCGTTCCCTCGAACCCCTTGATCTTCGCGTAGCGGAGGCGGACGCCGAGATCGAGACCGATCCGCGGGGCGACGGCGAACGACAAACCCGCGCCGCCGTGCAGTCCGAACCCCCACGCGGAGAGCTCCGCGTCGTACCCGACGACGTCGCCCGTGCCCCCGAGCCGCTCCTCGAAGCCGACCGTCGCGTAGTACGCTCCGCCGCCCGCGAACGCGTAGGGCTTCGCGAAGGCGAACGGCGCAGGTAGGTCTGCGTAGACCGTCGCCGTCAGGGGATACGCCTTGACCGTGTGCTCGAACGAGAGCGTCGACCCCCCGGCGGAGAACTCGAACGACGACGAGCCCCACAGCACGCCGGCGCCGGCGCCGAGCGAGAACGGCGGAGCGACGGGAACGGTCGCCTCCAGACCGATCTCGGGTATCCAGCGGATGGCGCCGAGCTCTCCGGTGATCGTCGGATCCGCGGCGATGACCGTGTTGACGCCGTCCGCGAAGGTGTTGTAGTCACCGTACGCGACGCGCGTGTACCCTCCGGTCACGCGAATATCGACGGCGCCGGCGGCGCTCGCCGCGAGGATCGCGGCGGCGGCGCACGAGACGGCCGCGACGACACGAAACGCCATGCGCGCTTCCTTTCCTCCGGCGCCGCCTGCGGGCGCGGTCCGGACGCCGGTCATTTCTTCTCCTTGAGGGTCTTGATCTTCTGGATGTCGAGACGCTTGCCGATCACGATGAGGATGTCGCTGTCCTTTATGACGAAGCTCGCCGGCGGAACGAGGATGAAGTTCTCCGGCACGAGCTCCTTGATCCCGATCACCGTGATGCCGTACCGCGACCGGAGCTGCAACTCCGCGAGGCTCTTCCCCACGAAGGCTTCGAGCGGGGCTATCTCGGCGATGAGGAAGTCCCCCGACATGGGGATGTAGTCGAGGACGTCGGGCGTCGAGAGGCTCCGCGCGACCTTGATCGCCATGTCCTTCTCCGGATGGATGACGTCGGTGGCGCCGACCTTGCTCAGGATCTTCCCGTGATCCTCGCTCGTCGCCTTGACGACGATGCGCTTCACCCCGAGCTCGCGCAGGTAGAGCGTGATGAGCGTCGCCGCGTTTTCATTGTCGCCCATGCTGACGATCACGGCGTCCATCCCCTCGAGTCCGAGCGTCCGTATCGTGTCCTTCTGGGTCGCGTCGGCGAGAACGGCCTGCGTGCAGTACGGCTGCACCCGCTGGATCGCGTCCTCGTCCCTGTCGATCGCGACCACGTCGTGGCCCTCCTCGAAGAGGGTCTTCGTCACGTTGAAGCCGAAGTTCCCGAGTCCGATCGTCGCGTATTGCTTGGCCATTGACGTTCCACTCTCCTTCCGGCGGAGGCCGGCTAGCCGATCATGACCTTCTCCTCGCCGTACTGGTACGGCGAGGCGACGCGGCGCGAGGTGACGACGTACGCCACGGTCAGAAGCCCCACGCGGCCGAGAAGCATGAGAACGATGATGATGAGCTTGCCGATCGTGTTGAGCGCCGGGGTGACCCCCATCGACAGGCCCACGGTCCCGAACGCCGAGACCGCTTCGAAGACGTAGGTGAGGAAGTATTCGCGCGGCGGCGGCTGCTGCGTCATAAGGAGCAGCACGATCCCCGCGGTGAGCGTGATGACGGCGAGAATGAACACGGCGAGCGACCGGGAAACGGTCTCGGTCGGTATCGTCCGGCGGAAGAGGCTCGTCCGCACCCGCCCGCGGATCCTGCTCGAGAGGATGGCGACGAGGACGGCGAGCGAGGTCGTCTTGATGCCACCGCCGCAGGAGCCCGGGCTCGCGCCGACGAACATGAGCATGACGAGAATGAAGAGGGTCGCGACCGACAGCGAGCCGACGTCGAGGGTGTTGAACCCCGCGGTCCGCGCGGTGATCGATTGGAACAGCGAGGCGAGCACCTTGTCCTTCGGGGCGAGCGGCGCGAGCTCGTTTCCCCACTCGAGCACGAAGACGAGCCCCGCGCCGGCGAGGATGAGGACCGCCGTCATCGTGAGCACGGCGCGCGAGTGAAGCGACAGAGCGACCCGGCGGCGCATCCGTTTCGCGCGCGCGCGGCTGGCGAGCTCGTAGATGACGGGGAAGCCGATCCCGCCGAGCACGATGAGGCAGCAGATCGTCGCGTTGACGAGAACGTTCCCCCTGAAGCGGACGAAGCTCGTGCCGAAGAACGAGAATCCGGCGTTGCAGAAGGCCGAAACCGAATGAAACACCCCCGCGAAGAGCGCCGGCCCCGTCGCCATGTCGTTGCGCATCGCGAGAAAGAGGAGGAGCGCCCCCACCCCCTCGGCGATGAAGGTGAAGAGAAAGATCGACGCGAGCAGGCTCGCCACGTTGCGGATCGGCGACGGCATGAAGCTCTCCGTGATGATCCACCGGCCGCGCGCGCTGAATCCTCGTCCGAGAAAGAAGAAGAAGACGACCGAAAAGGTCATCACGCCGAGCCCGCCCGTCTGGATGAGCGCGAGGATGACCGCCTTGCCGAATACGCTGAAGGCGGCGCCCGTTTCGACGACGCCGAGTCCGGTGACGCAGAGCGCCGAGGTCGCCGTGAAGAAGGCGTCGATGAGCTCGAGCGGCTCTCCCGTCGAGGCGGCGGGAAGGGACAGGAGCAGCGTGCCGACCAGTATGACGATAAGATAGCTGTAGACGATGATCGCCGCCGGATGCAGCTTCCGGAAATGCCCCGCGAGCCGGCGCCGCTTCGAGCGCCGCGCGCCCGGCATCTCCTCCTCGAGCATGGCGATGAGCTCTTTCATTTCACGAATCCGATGCGTTCTTCGCTCCCCGGACGGACGCCGAGCACCGCGCCCTCCGCGCCGGGGGCGTCCCCATCCGCGAAACGCACCACGGTGTGAACGATCCGCCATGGAACGAGCAGCGTCGCGACGCTGCGCTTCGGCTTCTGCCGCCGCTTCGGGATGTAGCGTCCCGCCGCCGTCCGCACCTCGACCGTGACGAAATTGCGGTTTTCGACCCACAGGCCTATCTCGTCGACGGCCGCGACGCGGCAGAAGACCGGTCCCTCCGCCGGGAAGCCCGCGAAGGCGAGCCCCTCGTTGCTCGTGAGTTTCACGAGCACCGTCTCGCCGACGAGATCGCGCGCATCTTCCACGATATGCTCCTTCACCCGCGCGCCGGACGAGCCCGGATTCCGCGCGGGCCGATTGTGGGGACTCGCCGGAAAAAATTCAAACAAAAACGGCGCTCAGGCGGGGGACCGGGCGCCGCGGCCTTCACGCGGGAGGCGAAGCGCCCCCCCGCTCACTCGGAAGGCGAGGCGCGGCGCCGCCCCCGCCCGGCGCGGACGCGCCCGGCGAGCTCGAAATAGAACCGCACCGCCTCCCCCGGACCGTCGAGCCGCTCCGCATAGAGGGAGGCAATTCCGTCCGGCGCGAGCCGTCCCTCGTGCGCGAGGCGATGCAGCCCGGCCGCGAGGCGCACTCCGAGAGCGCGTTCGAG
>JAGUZZ010000169.1:0-6573 GCA_020060525.1 bacterium
AGGCGAAGAAGCTCCAAGCGGCGGGAGAAACCACGATGCGCTTCGTCGTCATGATCCGCAAGGGCAAGATCGGAAAAAGAGCGGCTCTTCAGAGCGGAATGAAGTTCGGTCTGGTGCTGTCTCCGGCGGACTACGGATTGTTCATCGAGAGCACGAACCGCCCCGCGACGAGCGCGGCGCAGCTTACTCTGAGCAAGGCGGTGTTGAGCGCGCCCGGAACGGTGATCGGCTATACGGAGGATATCCCCGTCGAGCTCGTTCCCTGAGCCGCGGGCCGGGACGATAATAAAATGAGCCGCCCGAGGTTCGAACTCGGTACCCCCTGCTTAAAAGGCAGTGTTTTTGCTTCTCTCCGTATTTCGCTCTCTTTCGCCAACCCTCTCTAATGCACTATCAATAAGAGAATTGAATGCCATTGATTCGCTTTTTCACCTTGTGATACGCTGTATCATACTTACTTATTGCTTACTTTTTGGGGGGCATTATGACTAGACGGGTTTATTGGATACTACTACTGACAATGCTTCTTGTCGCGCCTCTGCAATTGCACGCATGCGATCGCACTGACTCGGACGTGCCATCAAAGCTGTATCCCGTTGATGAAGCATACAAGAATCCATCGTTTGCAGAGTTTCGAGAACAGTTGAAACGTGCTTGCGCTATTAGAGACACTGCCTTCTTGCTGGGCTGCATATCTGACGAGATATTATTGGCTCCAAGCAAGGAGCCGCTGAGGAGATCGTCAATAAAAACTGCCATGCGGGGAATGAACGTAGATACGATTCAAGCAGAGAAAGGCTTTTCCTATTTGGACTATCTGGACTATGGGCAAGGAGGGAAGAAACTCTTCATTAGCCGGTGGATTGATTATAGGCCTCCTACGCAGGAGCCAACAATATACAGCATTCCGATATGGGCTCGTCTAGGAGCGATACTATCATTGGGAGGAACTTTTACCGACGAGAAGCTCACTGTGTTCAGGGCTCCCTATGTATGGTCTCGATGGCCTTCCGATACAGACTATGACTACGCGGTTATCGAGAACTATGCGATGATGAAACACATTAAATACTACGGTGATCTCGAATCATGCGATACTCTCTCTTATGATTTGCTCTACAAGGTCGATTTTACCCCCATTATCGGAGGGGGACCCGATCCCTGGGAGCAAGTGCGAACAGCCGATGGTAGAACGGGTTATGTCCTAAGAAGCCAACTCAGAAGTCCTTACGACTTCGGGGCGGAATTCACATTTTCCAAGGATAGGTGGTGGATCTCGAGATTCAGCCAGTATCCATAAGCTCGTCGTGTTTGAGGTCGATCCCACGACGCTCGATAAGGCGAACGGCTTCGACTGTATCACGGTAAAGACCGCGGCGAGCAACGCCGCGAACATCACATCGGCCTTCTGCCTCCTGACCGACGTGCGATACGAGCGCACGGCGCCGCCGAGCGCGTTCGTCGACTGATCGCGCGCGCGGCGAGATTTGGGCACATCAGAAAATCGGCATTTCCATCAAATCCAAGCTCCCAGCCCGCCATAGCCGCGCCTCCGAGACTGCTCGTAGGACCGAGGCAGGTTACCAGCAGCATGGAGAACAGGAAGGCCGAAGAATGAACAGAGAATCGTCTCATGGTTATTCTTCCCCTTCTCAGCCCTGGGCAAAGGGTGTCGGGATGATAGTGACATAATCCCGGGAGGCGGTCAAACAAGAAGCGAAAGGGAACCGCTTGCTTACTTTCTGCTTACTCTCTCATGACGGCAAGGAATGCAGAGCAGGCGCACATTTTGTAACTCGTTACTGAGGAATAAATTGAAAAATGAGCCGCCCGAGGTTCGAACTCGGTACCCCCTGCTTAAAAGGCAGGTGCTCTACCACTTGAGCTAGCGGCCCATCGACGATCTATATTTTTATTTCTCTGCGCGCTGCGCCCGGGGCCTCCTCCTCGCGAAGGCGAATCTTTCAGGGATGAGCTATTTTCGGACGGCCGAGTAGGTGTCGGACCGGATGATGGTCTCTTCACGCGCGGGCCCGGTCGACACGAAGGTGATCGGCACGCCGAGCCCCTCCTCGAGCCGCTCGACGAACCGGCGCGCCGCGGCCGGGAGCTCCTCGACGGTCCGCGCGTCCGAGAGCCGCTCGGTCCAGCCCGGCAGCTCCTCGTAGACCGGCTCGCAGCGGGCGAGCGCGTCCGCGTTCTGCGGGAAGGCGGCCGTCGCCCGGCCGCCGACTCGGTAGCCCGTGCAGATCTTCACCGTCGAAAAACCGGAGAGTACGTCGAGCTTCGTGAGCGCGATCTCGTCGTAGCCGTTGAGCTGCACGGAGTATCTCCCGGCGACCATGTCGAACCAGCCGCAGCGGCGCGGCCGGCCGGTCGTCGTGCCGTATTCGCCGCCCCGCTCCCGCAGCGCCTCGCCGTCGGGGCCGCCGATCTCGCTCGGCATCGGGCCGTTGCCGACCCGCGTGATGTACGATTTGAAGATGCCGACGATCCGTCCGATGTCCCGCGGGCGAAGCCCCGTTCCCGCCACCGCGCCGCCGATCGAGCACGAGCTCGACGTCACGAAGGGGTAGGTTCCGTGATCGATGTCGAGGAGCGTCCCCTGCGCCCCTTCGAGCAGGATGCGCCGGCCCTTTCCCTGCAGCTCGTGCAGCGCCTCCTGCGTGTCGACGACGAACGGCTCGATCGCGTCCTTGATGCCGACGAAATCGCTCGCGATCGTCTCCGCCGAGAGCGTCGGGGCGTTGTAGGCCGCGAAAATCCGGTTGTTCCAGTCGATCGAGCGCTCGATGATCTCGAAGAGCTCGTCCTTTTCCCGGAGGAAAACCCCCATGCGGAGCCCGCTCCGCATGTGCTTGTCCGAGTAAGCGGGGCCGATCCCCTTTCCGGTGCTCCCGATGCTCGCGTCCCGCCGGTCCGCTTCGAGAACGTTGTCCATGAGCTTGTGGACGGGAGTGACGACGTGGGCCGCGGAGCTGACGAAGAGACGCTCGGTCATGTCGACGCCGCGCGCGCTGAGATCCTTGTACTCCTGCAGGAAGGCGAACGGATCGATCACCATCCCGTTCCCGAGGATGCCCGTGACGGCCGGGTAGAGGAGACCGGACGGTATCTGGTGAAAGGCGAACTTGCCGAGCCCGGAGACGACCGTATGCCCGGCGTTCGCCCCGCCCTGGAACCGGACGACGACGTCGTGATCCCCCATGAGGAAATCGACGACCTTCGCCTTTCCCTCGTCCCCCCACTGGCCGCCGATGATGACCGTGGCGCCCATTCGCGCAAATTCCCTTTCTTCGCCGAAAAACCGCCCGAAGTGTATGGCATGCGCTCCGGGCCCGCAACCGATATTTCAGGCAAACAAAAACCGCCTCGTTGCGAGGCGGCCGGGATGCTGCCGTTGCTTTCGCGGTCCCGGTGCGATCAATTCTCGAAGAGCGATTTCAGGATACCCCAGGTGCTCTGGTCGATCGCGTTCGGCGTATTGAGCGGATCGCCGGGATTGCTTCGCTCCACGGCGATCTCGGGAACCCCGTCGCCGTCCATGTCGCCGAGCTCGAGGCCGTTCAAGTAGCTGTCCCCGTCGCTGTCCTTCGAGGCGAGCGCATTGTTCCACGCGAACGAATTGCTCTTGAAATCGACGCCGAAGGCGTTGAGATCCTGACCCGATACGGGCTGCGCCGACTTGTGGCAGATGGCGCACTGATAGGTGCGATAGACGGGGAGCCGCTTCATGTACACCTCTCCCCCATAAACGGCCCCGGCCGCCGCCAATGCCGACGCGCATAGGAGACAGACTCCCGCGTTGATTCTGCCGCGTGGGCGCACTTCTACCTCCGATTCAGCTAATTTGATTATATCCATGCTAGTTACAACTGTCAACCCCTAATCGCGCGCCCGATATCCCGGCAAAGCAGCCTCGGCAATCCGCCGCCATAATCAAAACAATCGAGACTTCTCGGAGTAGGCCATCATCCGTTCCTCCGCGAGCGCCGCCTCTCCGGCGATTCCGGCGTCCCGCAGAGCCTCGCTCAAGGCGTGCACGAGCCGAAGAAGCGTCCCTCCGTCGTAGAGACCGAGGAATCCGGTGCGGAGGATCCTCCCGCGGAGCGCCCCCTGTCCGCCGGCGGCGACGAAGCCCTTTTGCGAGAGCGCGCCGAGAAGATGCTCACCGCGCATCCCGTCCGGAAGCCCGAGCGCCTGCACCGCGGCGGACGGCTCCTCCGGGAACACGGAAAACCCGAGCGCGACGCACGCCGAAAGGAACGCCTCCGACGCGCGCCTGTGGCGCGAGCGCACGGCGTCGAAACCGTACCCGCGCATGGCGTCGAGGGAGCGGTGGATCGCCTGCATCGTCCCCACCGCCGGCGTGAACGGCGTCGCGCTCTCCCCCGCCTCGGACGCGTACCTCCGAAGGTCGAAATAGTAGAGCCCCCTGCGCGCGGGCCGCATGGCGCCTCTTCCCATGCACACGAAGCCCGCGCCCGCCGGGGCCCCGAGCGCCTTCTGCGAAGCGCCCGCGACGACGTCGATCCCCCACGCGTCCATCTCGAGCTCCTCGGCGGCGAACGACGACACCGCGTCGACGATCACCGTCGGACGCTCGGGTCCGAGGCGCGCCGCGAGCTCCTTCAGCGGAAAGAGGCTCCCGGTCGAGGATTCGACGTGGGTCACCGCGACCTGGAGCGGTTGATCGGCGCGAATTCGCGCGACCGCGGCCGCGACATCGACCGCCGCGCCGTCGGGCGCGCGCAGCACCGACACCTCGCACTCGAACGCCGCGCCTATCTCCGCCCACCGGTCCCCGAACTTGCCGCAGGAGAGAACGAGCAGCCTCTCTCCCGGCGCCGTCGCGTTCGCGATCGCCGCTTCCATGGCGCCCGTGCCGGAGGCCGTCAGGAAATGAACGGGGCGCTTCGTGCCGAGCGCCTCTCGGACGGCCGCGGCCGATTCGGCGACGACCCGCTCGTACGCCGCGGAGCGATGGTGGAGGGGCGGAAGATCGCGCAGCGCCTCGGGCGATACGTCGACGGGGCCGGGGCTCACGATGACCGGACGGCTCATGGACGGCGCCTCCCCGCTACACGCGTTCCTCGATCCATTTCCAGATTTCGTCCGCGCCCTCGCCGGTTTTCGCGGAGAAGAAAACGACCGGAAGGGCGTCCGCGATCCGCCCGGCGTCCCTGAGGGCGCGGGCGCGATCGGAGCGCGGTATCTTGTCCGCCTTCGTGAGCGCGACCAACACGGGCCGCCCCGAGCCCCGGAGAAGATCCATCGTCGCGGCGTCGTCCTTGGTCGGCGGATGCCGCGCGTCGAGGAGCTGCACGACGCCGGCGAGCGCGTCCCGTCCGAGGACGTACCCTTCGACGACGTCGAGCCACTTGTCCCGCAGCTCCGCCGAGACCTTCGCGTACCCGTAGCCCGGAAGATCGACGAGGTAGAAACGGTCGTTCACGGCGAAAAAATTGATCGATCGCGTCTTGCCCGGGTCCTTGCTGATCCGGGCGATGTTCTTGCGGCCGAGCAGGGTGTTGAGAAGCGAGGATTTTCCGACGTTCGAGCGTCCCGATACGGCGACCTCGGCCCACGGTGAACGCGGGAAGCGGGACGGATCGAGCGTCTTGCACGCGATATCGAGCTTGCGGATTTTCACTGCCGTCGGGCGGAGCTCAGTTCGTCGGCTTGGGCTGAACGCTCCCGAAGATGCCGCCGATCTGGCGCCGATGCTCGATCCCCCAGTCGAGCTTCTTCGCGAGAGCCGTCTCGACGACGTCGTCCATCGTCTCGACGACCTGGATCTTCATGTTCTTGCGGACCTCTTCGGGAAGCTCCTTGATGTTCTTCTCGTTTCCCTTCGGGAGCAAGAGCTTCGTGACGCCCGCGCGCAGCGCCGCGACCGATTTCTCGTTGATGCCGCCCACGGGGAGCACCTTGCCGCGCAGCGTCACCTCGCCGGTCATCGCCACGTCGCGGCGGACCGGGATATCGAAGAACGCGGAGACGAGCGCGGTCGCGATCGCGACCCCCGCGCTCGGCCCGTCCTTCGGGATCGCTCCCTCGGGAACGTGCACGTGCACGTCCACCGACGAGAAGAAATTCTTGTCGAGCGGCAGCAGCCGCGCCTTGTTACGGGCGAAGCTGAGCGCGATCTTCGCCGATTCCTGCATGACCTCGCCGAGCTGGCCGGTGAGGATGAGCTCCCCCTTGCCCGGCATGAGGGTCACCTCGATGTTGAGGATCTCGCCGCCGACCTCCGTCCAGGCGAGCCCGGTCGCGACGCCGACCGATTCGGGCGCGTCGATCTCGCTGTCGGAGAACTTCGGCACGCCGAGGTAGCTCTCGAGGTTCTTCTTCGTGATGCGGAGGCTTCCGGCCTTCTCGCTCGATGCGAGCTTCCGGGCGACCTTCCGGCAGATCGAGGCGAGCTCGCGCTCGAGGTTGCGGACACCCGCTTCGCGGGTGTAGCGCCGGATGATCTCCCTCATCGTCTCGTCGGAGACGCGCATCCGGCCCGGCTCGATGCCGTGCTGCTTCATCTGCTTCGCGAGCAGGAATTTCTGCGCGATGTTGACC
>JAGUZZ010000173.1:0-7949 GCA_020060525.1 bacterium
CCGCGAAGGCGCCCGTCGAGGCGCTTCTCGCGCTCGTCGAGAAGACGTGCGGCGCCGAGGGGCTCGAGCCCGCGGCGGCGATCGCGGCGCTCGACATCAAGCAGCCCGCTCGCGCGAAGAAGGAAATAGCGGCCTTCCTCGAGAAGATCGAGCGGCCCGCGATCGAGCGGGCGAAGCTCGAGCGGCACGTCATGGGGCTCGTCATGGAGAAGTTCCGGGGAGCGCTCCCCGGGAAGACGATCGCGGAGATCGTATCCGCGTTCGCCGGGTGAGGAACGATGGCCGAGATCATACCGCAGGACCTCCACAAGGGATACAGGGGCGACGCGCTCGACTGTCTCAGGCGCTTCCAGGTGAGCGTCTGGAGCGACGTCGAGGTCGACTCGACGCGCGGCGCCTTCACCGGCATCATCCTCCCCCGCTCCGAGACCGCCGACGACAAGCACGTCGTCCTCAAGCTGCGCAACGGCTACAACGTGGGGCTCGCCGTCGGCACGATCACCGCGATGAAGGAGATCGGCCGCAAGGAGGCGCACTACAAGATACCGGAGAAGGCGTTCCCCTACGACCCGTCGAAGCCGCTCGTGAAGCTCCTCGGCACCGGCGGCACGATCGCCTCGCGCCTCGACTACCGCACGGGCGCCGTGATCCCGGCCTTCTCGCCGGGAGAGCTCTACGGGTCGGTGCCCGAGCTCGCCGACATCTGCAACATAGAGACGGAGAAGCTCTACGGGGTCTTCAGCGAGAACATGGGCCCCGAGCAGTGGATCGGCACGGCCGAGGCCATCGGGCGCGAGATCGAGCGCGGCGCGAGCGGGATCATCATCGGGCACGGCACCGACACGATGCACCACACGGCGGCGATCCTCTCCTTCATGGTGCAGGACCCGCCCATTCCGATCGTCATGGTCGGCTCGCAGCGATCGAGCGACCGCCCCTCGAGCGACGCGGCGATCAACCTCATCAACGCCACGCGGACCGCGGCCCACGGCGACATCGCCGAGGTCATGGTCTGCATGTTCGGCCCGACGAGCGACAGCTACGGGTTGCTCCACCGCGGCACGCGCGTGCGGAAGATGCATTCATCCTACCGTTCGACCTTCCGAACGATCGGCGACATTCCGCTCGCCATCGTCGACCGCGAGCGGTTCGTTCACCTGCGCAGCGATTACAAGCGGCGCCGCGCCGACAGAAACGTCACGATCAACACGGCCTTCGACGACCGGGTCTCGATCGTCTATTACTATCCGAACATGAAGCCCGACATCATCGACTCCCTCGTCGACAACGGCTACAAGGGGATCATCATCGCGGGCACGGGGCTCGGCCACGTCAACAAGCCGCTCTACCCGAGCCTCAAGCGCGCCTTCGACAAAGGCATACACGTCTACATGACCGTGCAGACGCTCTGGGGCTACGTGCAGATGTACGTGTACGACACGGGGCGCGACATGATGGACCTCGGCGTCATCCCCGGCGCCAACCTGCTCCCCGAGGTCGGGTACATGAAACTCTGCTGGGCGCTCGGACAATCGGACGACCGCGAGGAAGTGAAGCGGATCATGCTCACGCCGGTCGCCGGAGAGATCACCGAGCGCGAGCCTCACAACGGATATCTCATCTATCAGGGCGGTATCCCCGAGGTCGACGAATTCATCGGTAAATTCAAGAAATAATGTCCGTCCCACGCAATACGCGCGCCATCGATCTCTCGACCGGCAAGGTCATCTCCGACAGCTTTTTCTATTCGGCCTCGCGCATCGCGATCCTCGTGCTGAAGCCGATCAAGGGGATCCTCCTCGGGCGCCTTCTCGGCCCGACGCTCTACGGCATCCTCAACATCCCGAACCCCTACGTGCTCATCGGCGGCATGCTCTCGAACATCGGCTTCAACACCTCCGTGCTGAAGCTCATGCCGGGGTACCTGCAGGAGGGGCGCCCCGACCTCACGAGGATGATCTACCGCTCGACGGCCTTCTGCACGATCATGCTGAGCGCGCTGTGGGCGACGCTCATGCTCTTCCTCTCGCCGTGGATCGCCGAGCACGTCGCCCACGAGAGCGCGGCGCTGAATCCGCTGCGGCTCAGCGCGCTCGCGATCCCGTTCCTCGCGCTCAACACCTTTTTCGCGTCGGTCTATTTTTCGGTGCAGCGGGGGAAGCTCGGGGCGGGGATCACCTTCGTCCACGGCCTCCTCAACACCTTCCTGCCGGTCGCCGCGGTCCTCTGGCAGCGCAACGTCACGCTCATCGTCGGGAGCATCCTCGCCGCCGAGGTCGCGGGGGCGGCGCTCTACACGCACTTCTTCCACCGGCGGGTCCTCTCCGGCTTCGGGAAGGCGGTCGGTCCGCTCTGGCGCGGCATCAAGGAAACGACGCGGTTCGGATTCCTCTTCTTCATCGCGGGGCTCGGCTGGAACCTCATCAACTCGGTCGACCGCATCATGATCAAGTTCTACCTGCCCTCCGAGCAGCTCGGCTACTACTCGATGGGGGCGCAGGTCATCACGGTGATCGGCATCGTCGCCTCGACGCTCGGCTTCGCCCTCGTGCCGTCCCTCACGGCCGCGCGGGAGGATCCGGACCGGTCGATCTTCGGCAAGCTCGTCCGGAACGCGTCGCGCTTCGGGTTCATCGTGCTCATGCCGACCGCCGCCGTCATCTTCGTGCTCGTGCGGGACTTCTTCGGGATCCTCGTGCCCCGCTTCGATCCCTCGATCGCGATCGTGCGGATCGTGATCCCGATCACGTTCATCGATCTCTTCTGCCGCGTCGGCTGGGCGGCGCTCGTCGCCCACGAGCGGGGCGGGCTGTCGGCCGCCGCCTATCTCGGCGCCGCCGTGTTCAACGTCGCTCTGAACGCGGCCCTCATCCCGCGCTACGGCATCGTCGGCGCCGCCGTCGCCGTGCTCGCGACCTTCGTCGCGCTCGCGGCCGCGCTCCTCGTCATGATGAAGCGGGTCGCGGGAAGCCGCATCGAGCTCGCCGCCTGGCTCCACCCGCTCCTCCTCTCGCTCGTGTACGTTCTCCTCGGGCGGCTCTCCGCCGACTGGCACGCGGCGCTCCGGATCGCCCTCGTCGCCGCGGGCGGCACGGCGCTCTACGCCGTCGCGGCGCTCGCGACGGGGCTCGTCCGGGAGGACGATTTCGACAAAATCCGCGGGATGCTCGCCCCCCGCGCGGGCGTGCCGCACGTGCGCCTCTCGATCGCCGCGCTCGGGGCCGCGGAGCGCCTGTACGTCGTATTCCATCCGAAACGGAACCGTTAACCCAACCGCAGGAGGTACCGCAGCTCATGAATCGCACGATCCGCATCGCACTGGCCGTCACCATCGCGGCGCTCGCCGCCTCCCCCGCCGCTCGCGCCTGCACGAACTACCTCGTCACGAAGGGCGCCTCGGCGGACGGCTCGACCATGATCAGCTACTCGGCCGACTCCCACGAGCTCTACGGCGAGCTCTACCACTGGCCGGCCCGGGAGTTCGCTCCGGGCACGATGCTCGACATCTACGAGTGGGACACGGGAAAATACCTCGGCCGGATCCCGCACGTTCCGCGCACGTACGCGGTCGTCGGGCTCATGAACGAGCATCAGGTCTCGATCGGCGAGACGACGTGGGGCGGGCGCGAGGAGCTGCGCGACAGCACCGGCGTCATCGACTACGGAAGCCTCATGTTCCTCGCGCTGCAGCGCGCGAAAACTGCGCGCGAGGCGATCAAGGTCATGGCGGACCTCGTCGCGACGCACGGCTACTACAGCAGCGGCGAGTCGTTCTCGATCGCCGACCCGAACGAGGTCTGGTTCATGGATATGATCGGGAAGGGACCGGGGAACACGGGCGCCGTCTGGGTGGCGCGGCGGATCCCCGACGGCTACGTCTCGGCGCACGCCAATCAGGCGCGCATCCGGCGGTTTCCGCTCAAGGATCCGGCGAACTGCCTCTACGCCCCCGACGTCATCTCGGTCGCCCGCGAAAAGGGATACTTCAAGGGAAGCGACGCCGAGTTCGACTTCGCGGACGCCTACGCGCCGCTCGATTTCGGCGCGCTCCGCTTCTGCGAATCGCGCGTCTACGCGATGTTCAACCGCGCGGCGCCCTCGCTCAAACTCTCGATGGATTACGTCAAGGCGGTCCCCGGCGCGGAGCCTCTGCCGCTCTGGATCAAGCCGGACCGCAAGCTCTCCGTCCACGACGTCATGGAGCTCATGCGCGACCACTTCGAGGGGACGGACTTCGACATGACGAAGGACGTCGGCGCGGGCCCCTTCGCCTGCCCCTACCGGTGGCGCCCGATGACGTGGAAGGTCGACACCGTGGGATACGTGCACGAGCGGGCCACATCGACCCAGCAGACCGGTTTCTCGTTCGTCTCGCAGATGCGCTCGTGGCTCCCGGGTCCCATCGGGGGAGTCTTCTGGTTCGGCGTCGACGACACCTACAGCACCGTGTACAACCCGATCTACTGCGGGATCACGCGCGTGCCCGAGGCGTTCGCGGTCGGCACCGGCGATTTCCACCATTTCACGTGGAAGTCGGGCTTCTGGGTCTTCAACTGGGTCGCGAACTACGCCTACTCGCGCTACGTCGACATGATCCGCGACATTCAGGTCGTCCAGCGCGATCTCGAGGGAGGCTTCCTCGCCGCGCAGCCGCGGATCGACGAGGCGGCGCTCGCGCTCTACAAGCAGTCGCCGGGCCTCGCGATCGACTACCTCACCGATTATTCCTGCACGACGGCGCAGAACACCGTCGCGCGCTGGCGCACGCTCGGCGAGGATCTCCTCGTGAAATACATGGACGGCAACGTCAAGGACGAGCTCGGAAAAGTCACGCATCCGAAATACCCCGACTCGTGGTACCGGGCGATCGTCGAGGACGCGGGGGAGCGCCTCAAACAGACGGAGTACAAGAAATAGATGCGGCCCGCGCCGTCGCTTCCATAGGCTGCGAAGCCCCCTCCGGCGATCCGGAGGGGGCTTCTTTCATGCCGGCGAGCCGTCCTTTTGAAAATCGTCTCGAACTCGCCCGCCGCATCAACGTTCTCGTCATCGGTTCGAAAAATTCCTATTTTCATATGGCTGTTTTAATTGCAGGGCCCCATGCTGTGTGGTAGGGATTCATGGCGAAATCGCAGGAGCCGGATAGGAACACCTCTTGTTCATAAGGGGGATTCATGATGAGACATTCGATCGCTCTCGTGTTGGCGGCCGTCTTGTTGCTTTCGTTCGGCTGTTCCGATGAAGATTCCACTGCCGCACCGGGAACGAAGACCGTCTCCACTCCCGCCTTCGAACCGGCCGGCGGCGACTACGGCGGCATTCAACACGTCAAGATCTCCTGCGCCACCGCCGATGCGTTCGTATATTACACCATCGACGGAGCCGACCCTGACGAATCTTCGGCACTCTGCGCGACCGGGGATTCGATCGAAGTGGAGCGCACCCTCACCCTCAGGGCCAGAGCGTACAAGAGCGGCATGAATCCCAGCGCCGTCGCGGAGGCGACATACGCCATAGACCTGCCGGACGTCGCCACCCCGTATTTCGAGCCTGCGACGGGCGTGTACACAGCGCCGCAGGACGTGATCATCCAGTGCCCGACCGCTTTCGCGAGGATCTTCTATACAACCGACGGAAGTGAGCCCGACACCAACTCGACCGAGTTTATATTCCAAACGACCATTCCCGTCGACGCCGCCGCTACCCTGCGGGCCAGAGCATTCAAGAAAGGCATGGATCCGAGCGAGACGGCGGAGGCGGCGTATGCGGTGATCCCCGGGCTCGTCGCCTTTTATCCGTTCGAGGGAAACGCGGACGATGCGAGCGGCAACGGCAATCATGGAACCGTGCACGGAGCTTCTCCAGCCGCCGACCGGTTCGCGAACGCGAACGCCGCCTTCCAGTTCGACGGAACGGACGATTACATCGAGCTCTCGAACGAATCCGCCTTCGACTTCACGGAATTCACCGTGAGCTTCTGGACGCGAATCTCCGTTCTTCCCACGGTTCCGGGGCCGAGCACTCCCGGCTACTACTGCGCCGTCAGCAAGGCCGGATTCAACCTCGGCAACTACACCGTGCGCCTCTTCAAGATCGGCGGGGCGACCTACTGCTATCTCGAGTACGCCCATGCGACGAGCCTCGGAAACTGGAGCACCTCCTGCTTCTCGCGCATCGACCTCAACAGGTATTATCACGTCGTTATAACGATGTCCGACGAGATACGGGTCTACTACGACGGCACGCTCAAGTGCACGAGCGCTTCCATGCCGCCGCCCAATCAGACCAACGGCAACGTGCTGATCGGCAAGTTCGACGACGCCGCGGATCCCTGCTATTTCAACGGCGTCATCGACGACGTCAGGTTCTACAACCGGGCCCTGAGCCCGACCGAGATAGAGAACCTCTACCGGGTGGAGAGCGCATCGAGCGGCTGATCGCGCCCGGACAGCATGCATGACGCGGCGGCGCGCCGCCGCATCGAATATCCTCAGGGGCCGCCGGCCCGCGCCCGGCTTTTCGTTTGACAGGGCGCAGCCTGCGCGGCTATACTGGCTTTCTTGTTTTTCGCCCGACAAGCCGATACAAAGAAAGGACCTACATGCTGAATTTCGACATCAGCGAGGAGCAGCAGATACTGCGCGATTCGGTCCGCGATTTCGCGGAAAACGAGATCAAACCCGTCGCCGAAAAGCTCGACGAAGAGGAGGAGTTCTCCCTCGACCTCGTGAAAAAGATGGCCGAGCTCGGGCTCTTCGGGATGTTCGTCTCCGAGGAGTACGGCGGGAGCGACGTCGGGTATCTCTCCTACTGCATCGCGATCGAGGAGCTCGCGCGCGTGGACGGCTCGGCCGCCGCGACGGTGGCTGCGGGGAACTCTCTCGGCATCGGGCCGATCTACTACTTCGGGAACGACGAGCAGAAGCGCGAGTGGCTTCCGCGCCTCTGCCGCGGCGAGGCGCTCGCCTCCTTCGGCCTCACCGAAGCGAACGCGGGAAGCGACGCCGGCGGCAGCCAGACGACCGCCGAGCTCAAGGGCGGCGAATGGATCATAAACGGCAGCAAGATATTCATCACGAACTCCGCCTCCGACATCTCCGAGATCATCGTCGTGCAGGCGAAAACGGGCGAGCGCGTCAAGGGCAAGAGCGAGCTCTCCTGCGTCCTCGTCCCGAACAAGACGCCGGGCGTCACCGCGAAGGCGATGCACGGCAAAATGATGTGGCGCTCCTCGAACACCGGCGAGCTCTACTTCGACAACGTCCGCGTCCCGGAGCGGAACCTCCTCGGCAAGCGCGGCGAGGGGTTCAAGCAGATGCTCTCGACCCTCGATCGCGGGCGGCTCGCGATCGCGGCGATGGGGCTCGGCGGCGCGCAGGGCGCCTACGAGCTCGCGCTCGCCTACGCGAAGGAGCGGCGGCAGTTCGGCAAGCCCATATCGAGCTTCCAGGCGGTCGCCTTCAAGCTCGTCGATATTGCGACGGAGATCGAGGCGGCGCGGAACCTTCTCTACAAGGCCTGCTGGCTCTGCGAGCAGGGCCGTCATTTCGGCAAGGAAGCGGCCATGGCGAAGCTCTACTGCAGCGAGGTCATGCGCCGGGTCGCGACCGAGGCCGTGCAGGTCCACGGCGGATACGGCCTCATGCGCGAGTATCAGGTCGAGCGGTTCTTCCGCGACCAGAAGCTCCTCGAGATCGGCGAGGGAACGAGCGAGATCCAGCGCATCGTCATCTCGCGCTATCTCGGCTGCAACGAAAACTAACGACACGCGGTCCGCGCGCGCCCCGTCTTACCCGGCGGACGCGGCGGCATCCGGAGGCGGAGAATGGACATTCTCGAGGAAGGGCACGGCGAGCTTCTCGGCTTTCACGACCCCGACGAGCACCGCGCATGGGTCGCGGCCAACAAATCGCCGAAGCCCGTCGACAAGCGCATGAGCGTCGCCGAGG
>JAGUZZ010000107.1:0-3907 GCA_020060525.1 bacterium
CGGCCTCGACGCCGTCCGGCGCGCCCGCTCGCTCGCCTCGATCGCGCTCGTCGCGATCGGCGGGATAACGCCCGCGAACGCCGCCTCGGTCGTCGCCGCCGGAGCGGACGGAATCGCCGTCGTATCGGCCGTTCTCGCGGGCGACATCCGGAAAAACTGCTTTACCTTCCTCCGCGCCGTTGGTACAAGAGGGGAATGCGGATAACGAAGGGCATTCTGCTGCTCATCCTCTGCGCCTTCCTCGGCGTCGCGATCGCCTCGCACCACGAGGAGGACTGGGGCGCTTTCTGGCGCGTGAAGAACCTCTGCGGCCCCGCGGGGGCCGCGATCGCCGGGGCGCTGCGGATCCTCTTCGGCCCCGTCTTCGCGTGGTTCTGGCCGCTCTTCGTCGGCTTCTTCGCCGTTCTCGTCCTGCGGGACATCGACGCGCGATCGCAGCTTCGCCGGATACTCTGCTCCCTCGCGATGCTCGTCGTCGCCCTCGGGTTCGCCGCGCTCTTCGGAGGCGCGGAGGCGGGAGGGCTCGCCGGGGTGAAGACGCTCGCGTTCCTGCGGCTCCTCGTGGGGCGCGTCGGATCGGTCTTCGCCCTCGCGGCGGCGCTCCTCGTCGTCTCGTTCCTGCTCTTCCCCGGGAGCGTCGAGGCGCTCGTCGGGGCGCTGCGGCGCCTGTCGGGGCTCCTCGCGCCGCGGCGGAAGGCCGCGGGAAAGGAGACCCGGCGCCGCAAGAAAGAGCCCGCTTCGAGCGTGCCCGAGATCCCCGTCATCGTCGAGGCGGATCAGCCAAAATCCTTGCGCCGCCGCCAGGAGCCGCGCGACGAAGAGGACGCGGAGGATACGAGACCGCCCAAGATCACGGTCCCCGTCGCTCCGCCGCCCCGCCGCGAGGCCGCGCCGGCCGCGCTCCTCGACGAGCCGCCGCCGCCCATTTCCCCCGAGTCGGGGGAGATCCCGCTCCCCGATCTCTCGCTCCTCGAGGACCGCGAGACGCGCGGGGTGTCGTACAGCAACGACGATCTCATCGCCCGGTCCGAGATCATCGAGCACAAGCTCCGCGATTACGGGCTCGACGGCAAGATACAGGAGGTCCGTCCCGGCCCCGTCGTCACGACGTTCGAGTTCGTGCCCGCCGCGGCGGTCAAGGTGAGCCAGATCTCGAGCCGCGCCGACGACATCGCGCTCGCGCTCGCCGCGCGCTCGATCCGCATCCAGGCCCCGATACCGGGACGCGGCGCGGTCGGCATCGAGGTGCCGAACCCCGAGCCGAGCATCGTCTCGCTCAAGGAGCTCCTCCGGCATTATCCCGAGGGGAAGGACGGGCTCGTCATCGCGCTCGGCAAGACCGTGACGGGCGAGCCGTACTTCGCCGATCTCGCCGAGATGCCGCAACTCCTCATCGCCGGGGCGACGGGGAGCGGGAAGAGCGTGTGCATCAACACGATCATCTGCACGCTGCTCTTCCACCACACGCCCGCGACCTGCAAATTCATACTCGTCGATCCGAAGCGTCTCGAGCTCATCGCGTACAACGACATCCCGCACCTGCTGCACCCGGTGATCACCGAGGCGAAAACGGTGCTCAAGGTGCTCCAGTGGCTCACGAACGAGATGGACCGCCGCTACAAGCTGCTCGCCTCGGTCGCCGTGAAGAACATCCAGGGGTTCAACCGCAAGGTCACGGAAGAGGAGGTCGTCTCGCCGCAGAGCGGGGAGAGGCTCGTCCGGCTTCCGTACTACGTGACGATCATCGACGAGCTCGCCGACATCATGGTGCTCATGGGGAACGAGATCTACCCGCCGATCACGCGCCTCTCGCAGATGGCGCGAGCCGTCGGGATCCACCTCGTCTTCGCGACCCAGCGTCCCTCGGTAGACGTCGTCACGGGACTCATCAAGGCGAACTTCCCCGCGCGCATCGCGTTTCAGGTGTCGTCGAAAACGGACTCGCGCACGATCCTCGACGCGAACGGCGGCGAGAAGCTCCTCGGCAACGGCGACATGCTCTACCTGCCGAAGAACCTCCCGACGCCCCTCCGTCTGCAGGGCGCGTTCATCTCCGAGGCCGAATCCGAAAAGGTCGCCACCTACTGGCGCACCCGCGCGCACGCCGAAGAGCAGCTCGACCTCACCGACGAGGCCGTCTCCGCCGGCGGCTCCTCCGACGACGACGCCCCGATCGACGACGAGCTCTACCAGAAGGCGCGCGAGCTCGTCATCATCCACCAGCAGGGCTCCATCTCGCTTCTCCAGCGCCGCCTGCGCGTCGGCTACGCGCGCGCGGCGCGTCTCATCGACATGCTCGAGCAGGCGAACGTCGTCGGGCCGTTCGAGGGGAGCAAGGCGCGGCGCGTTCTCGTCGGCCGCGAGGAATATGATGAACGCTGATCCGAGCGCCCCCGGCACCTACCGTTTCGTCAATCTCGGCTGCCCCAAGAACCTCGTCGACGCCGAGCGCGTCGCCGCGCTCCTCGAGAGCGGCGGGTGGCGCGAGGCGCCCTCGAACGACGAGGCGACGCTGCTCGTCGTCACGACCTGCGCCTTCATCGCGAGCGCGCGCGCGGAGTCGGTGGACGAGATCGTGCGGGCCGTCGCGGAGCGGCGCCCCGGCCAGAGGTTCGCCGTGCTCGGGTGCCTCGTCTCGCACGCTGGAGAGGACGTGCTCAGGCGGGCGCTCCCCGAGGTCGATATCTTCTGCAGCGTCGCCGAGATGACCGATCTGCCGGAGCGCCTCGCGACGCCCGTCCCGCCGCGCGAGCGGGGTGTACGGCGCGGCGCCGAGGCGCATTTTGAGGACACGGCGGGGCGGAAGCTCTTCACGCCGCCGCACCTCGCGTACCTCAAGATCGCCGACGGCTGCTCCAACAGGTGCGCCTACTGCTCGATCCCCTCGATACGAGGCGATCTCGCGAGCCGCCCCATGGACGAGATACTGGCCGAGGCGCGCGGTCTCGCCGCGATGGGCGTGCGCGAGCTCGTCGTCGTCGCGCAGGATACGACGGCGTGGGGGTTCGATCGATCGAGCGGAGGGCGGGTCTACGATCTTCTCGAGTCGATCGCGGACGCCGGGCTCTTCGACTGGACGCGGCTCCTCTACACGCACCCCGCGCATATCGACGCGGCGCGCCTCGCGCCGCTCCTGCGAGGCGGCGCGATCGTCCCCTATCTCGACGTGCCGATCCAGCACGCCTCCGACCGCGTGCTCGAGCTCATGGGCCGCCCCTACACGCGGCGCGCGCTCGAGGATCTGTTCGACGCGCTGCGCGCGGCCTCGAGCGATCTCGTCCTGCGAACGACGGTCATGGTGGGCTTTCCCGGCGAGCGGGAGAGGGATTTCCGGGAGCTCTCGGCCTTTCTCGAGAGCGCGGCGTTCGACCACGTCGGCGTCTTCGCGTACTCGCGCGAGCGCGATACGGCGGCGGCCTCGCTCGGGGGCCGGGTGCCGGCGCGCGTCGCGATCCAGCGGAGAGACGAGCTGCTCGAGCTCCAGATGGAGATCTCCGAGGAGCGGCTCGCGGCCCGCGTCGGCACGGAGCTCGACGTCCTCGTGGACGAGGAGGTGCCGGAGGATGAGCGCCCGGCCCCGGGCGCGCGGCACGCGGGGCGCTTCTACGGGCAGGCGCACGAGATCGACGGCCTGACGTATATCGAGGGTGCCGCGGCCGGGCCGGGGAGCTTCGTCCGGGCGCGCATAACCGGGTCCGCCCCGTACGACCTCTTCGCGGAGGCGCTCCCGGGAGATTTTCGTTGACATTTTGCCGCAATTACCGATGATTATTAGGGTTAAGAGCTATCGTCGAATCTGCCGCGGTCGCCGGGCTTTCGACGGGTCGCACGGCGCGGAGGTGTGCTCTTGTTTTTGTTTTCACCCGGGAAACCGTTCGCCAAGATAATCTCGCTCGCGCTGCTCTGC
>JAGUZZ010000288.1:0-4454 GCA_020060525.1 bacterium
TCCATAGCCGCGGCGAAATACTCCTTGAGCGTCGCGTCGCGCTCGAGAACGTCCGACACGCTCGGCACGAGCGATTTCGGCGGCAGGCTGAGATCGACTCCCGGGAAACGCTTCCGGTAGGCCTCGGTGAGGATCTTCTCGTGGTTCTTCTCCTGATCGATGAGAAAGTCGACCTTCGTGCGCAGATCCGGGTTTTTCGCCTTCTCCTTTATGCGATGGTAGAGCTTGATCGCCTCGATCTCGGACTTGATGGCGATCCCGAGGACCTCGAGGGTCGTGAGATCTCGTTCGCGGGCCATACGCGGGTCCTTTCATCCGTCGCGGCGCCGCGGTTCGGGGCGCGGCGGCGCCGGTTCCGGGGTTCGCCGCCGCGCCAATTTTCGCTTTACTTGGGCGGCGGCCGCACGTACCTTTTGACTGCATCGTTCGAGAATCATTACGAATAGTAGGGCAGCGGCGACGCCGTGTCAAGGAAAGCCCGCGGAGAACCGGCGCGCCGGCCGCACGCCCGTTCGCTCAAGGAGGATCGCGGTGGAAAACACGAAGAGGCTCGAAGCGCTCAGGATCGCGCTCGCGAACGAGGAGAAGGAGCGCGATTTCTATCTCGCCCACGCGAAGCGCACGAAGGATGCGCTCGGGAAGCAGATGTTCGAATCGATCGCGGCCGACGAAGAGGAGCACCGCAGGCGGCTCGTCGAGCTCCACGCGAAGCTCGAGGAGCGGAAAAAATGGCCCGAAGGGTTCTCGCTCGACGTCTCGACCCGCGTCACGGCGGCCCTCAACCGCCTCAGCAAGGAGGCGGGCGCCGCTCCCGAAAGCGACGACGACGATCTCGCGGCGGTCAAGACCGCGATCGAGTTCGAGACGAAGGGCGAGGCGTTCTACGCTCGCCTCGCGGACGAGGCCAAGGACAAGCCGGAGAAGCGCTTTTTCTCGCTCCTCGCCTCGATGGAGCGGGAGCACCGGCTGTCGCTCGAGGACACCTACGAGTATTTCACCGATCCGCAAAGCTGGATGGAGAGGAAGGGCGGACGCCATCTCGACGGCGCGTGATCGCCGGCCGGGGCGGCGGCGCTAGAGGGTGATGCCGCCGTCCGCGACGACGGTCTGCCCCTGAATCCAGGACGCCTCGTCCGAGAGAAGAAAGACGGCGACGGCGGCGATCTCCTCGGGCCTCGCGAGCCGGTGAGCCGGCGTGCGATCCTTCCAGGCCTCGACGAGCGCTTCCTTGTCCGGGAAGTAGTCGAGCGCCGCGGTGTCGACGGGCCCTCCCGAGACCGCGTTCACCCTGACGCCGCGCGGCGCGAGCTCCTTCGCGAAGTAGCGGACGAGGGTTTCGAGAGCCGCCTTGCTCGCGCCGACCGCCGCGTACCCCGGAAGACACGAGAAGCTCCCGATCGAAGACACGGCCACGGCTCGTCCGCCCCCTTCGGGGAAGAGTTTCGCCGCTTCCTGCATGCCGAGCAGAAACGCCCGCGCGTTCGCGTTGAGGGCGAGGTCCCAGCCGAACCGGCCGATCCTCGCCGCCGGGCCGAGAACGCCCGAGACCGCGTTCGACACGAAGAGATCGAGTCCGCCGAAGGCCTCCCCGACCTCGGCGAAAAGGCCGCGGACCTCCTTCGGCTCCGAGACGTCGGCCTTGATCCGCACGGCCCTGCGGCCGAGACGCTCGACGGCGAGCGCGGTCTCGGCGGCCGCCTCTTCGTTTTTCACGTAGCTCAGGGCGACGTCGGCGCCGCGTTCGGCGAGACGCAGGACGATCGCTCGGCCGATGCCGCGCGATCCGCCGGTCACGAGGGCGCGTTTTCCCGCGAAGTCCGCCATATCCCGTCCGTCCGAGGCGGCCGCCCGGCTACCAGCCGGGCAAGGCATCCTCGCCCTGAAGGAATTTCAGGGCGTCGATCGCGGCCCTGCAGCCGCTGCCGGCCGCGGATATCGCCTGCCGGTAGCGCGGGTCCGCCACGTCGCCGGCCGCGAAAACGCCGGGCGCCGAGGTGTTCGTTCCCTTCGTCACGATGTATCCGCGCTGATCGAGCTCGAGCTTTCCCTTGAACAGGGAGGTCGCCGGATCGTGGCCGACCGCGACGAAGACGCCGTCGACGGGGAGCTCCGTGCGTTCGTTCGTCTTGACGTTCCGCAGAACGAGCGCCGTCACTTTGTTTTGAGCGGGATCGAGGATCTCCTCGACGACGGAGTTCCATTCGTACGAGATCTTCGGATTGTCGAAGGCCCTCTTCTGCATCGCCTTCGAGGCGCGCAGCTCATCCCGGCGGTGAACGATGGTCACCGAGCCCGCGAACCTCGTCAGAAAGGTCGCCTCCTCGATCGCGGCGTCGCCGCCTCCGACGACGGCGATCCGTTTTCCCGTGAAGAAGAACCCGTCGCAGGTGGCGCACGCCGACACGCCCTTGCCCCGGAGCTTCGTCTCGGATTCGAGCCCGAGCCAGCGGTAGGCGGAGCCCGTCGCGACGATGAGGGCGCGCGTTTCGACCGTCTTCGAGCCCATCGTGATTTTGAGCGGGCTGCTCTCGACGTCGACCGCCGTGACCTCGCGCATTTCGAACTCCGCGCCGAACCGCTCGGCCTGCGCGCGGATCCGTTCCATGAGCTCCGGTCCCTGAATCCCCTCGGGGAATCCGGGGAAATTGTCGACGGTCGAAGTAATGGTGAGCTGTCCTCCCGGCTCCGCTCCGGTGACGACGAGCGTCGAGAGCTCGGAGCGGCGGCAGTAGATCGCCGCGGTCAAACCGGCCGGGCCGGATCCGATGATCGTTACGTCGTACATGAGCCTTCCTCCTGTAAACGGGGCAGGGGTATCAGTATAGGGCCGCCGCGAACCCTCGACAAGCGAAAACGCGGGCGCCCGCCGGCGCGAGGCGGCCGGCCGATCCCGCGGCCGCCTCGCGACCGCGGCCGTCCCGAAATGTTGCCGCGGCGCGGCCGTCCGTGGTATCGTTTTTCCCGCAGGGGAGGCTTGCCATGCCCGCGAATCTGCCGCCGCAATACTTCAAGGCCGAGGAGGAGTACAAGAGCGCGAAAACCCTTCCGGAGAAGATCGCTGCGCTCGAGGCCATGATGGCCGTCATGCCGCACCACAAGGGCACGGACAAGCTCCGCGCCCAGCACACGCGGCATCTCTCGCAGCTTCGCGAGCAGCTGGAATCGGGAGGGAAAGGGAAGCGGTCGTCGATCTACCACATCGAGAAGCAGGGCGCCGCGCAGACGATCCTCGTCGGACCGCCGAACGCCGGCAAATCGTCGATCCTCGCCTCGCTCACCCACGCCGCGCCCCACGTCGCGGATTACCCCTACACCACCGCGCAGCCCGAGATCGGCATGATGCCGTACCGCGACATACAGATTCAGATAATCGATCTTCCGCCGACGGAGGGGGACGTGCGGAAGCTCCCGTTCTACAACCTCCTTCGCACCACCGACGCCCTCGTATTCGTCGTCGACGCGTCGGGCGAGCCGGACGCCGAGGTCCTTCTCCTCGTCGAGGAGCTCGCCGACGGAAAGGTTTTCACGCCTCTTTTCGGGAGCGGGGACCTGCCGGTCGGCGGCGTGCGCGCGCGGGCGCTCGTCGCGCTCAACAAGGCCGATGCGGCGGACGCGCCGGCCGCCGCCGGGAAGGTGCGCGAGGCCGTATCGGACCGGATCCGCGTCGTCGCCGTCTCCGCCCGCGACGGGACGGGGATCGAGGCTCTCAAGGACGAGATCTACGGCGTCGTCGAGATCGTGAGGGTCTACACGAAGGTGCCCGGAAAGAAGGCCGATCTCGGAACGCCGTTCGTCCTCGCGCGCGGCAGCACGGTGATGGATCTCGCGCGGGAGATCCACCGCGATTTCGCCGAGGGGTTCCGGTTCGCGCGCATCTGGGGATCGGGACGCTTCGACGGCCAGAGCGTGGAGCGCGATCATGCGCTCGAGGACGGGGACGTCATCGAGCTTCACCTCTGACGGCGCATCGCGCGCAGCAGGGCGAGGTTCCGGCGGTCGTTGCGGCCGCGCTCGTCCTTCGGCGTCTCGAGGATCATGGGCCGGTCGAGGAACCGGCCGTCGTTCACGAGGAGCGAAAACGCCCGCTCTCCGATCGTTCCCCGGCCGATGTGGGCGTGCCGGTCCGCGCCGCTCCCGAGCTCCCTCGCGGAATCGTTCAGATGAAAAACCTCGATCCGTTCGAGGCCGATCGCGCGGTCGAAGAGCTCGAACGTTCGATCGTAGGCGCGCCTCGTGCGCAGGTCGTAGCCGGCCGCGAAAACGTGGCAGGTGTCGAAGCACACGCCGAGCCGATCGCCGCGGCGGCAGAGATCGAGAAGCCGGGCGAGCTCCTCGAAGCTTCCTCCGAGGGTGTCTCCCTGCCCGGCCGTCGTTTCGAGCAGAAGCCGCGTTCCCGCGTCCTTCGCGCCGGCGAGCGCCGCGTCGATCGCGCGAGCCGCGCGATCGACGCGGCG
>JAGUZZ010000048.1:0-16346 GCA_020060525.1 bacterium
AATCGGTCCGAGAGCGAAGCCGCCCGCGGAGATGGTATATCCCCTTCAACACCGACATCATTCTAAGCGCGCGGGACTGGAACACGGGAAGACAGAGATCGATCGCCTTCCGCGCGAGCGCCTATCTGCCGCCGGGACGCGAGCGATGGACGATCATCCTCCCGATAGCATTACTCGTCCTCCTGCCGCTCGTGCTCTCGTTCTGGGGCGCCTTCACGACGTACGGGCGCACGGTGCGGCCGCTGAAGCGTCTACTCGTCGGGATCCGGCGGGTCGAAACGGGCGATCTCGAATACCGTTTGAAGGACGAGGGACGCTCCGAGGTCGCGACGGCCGCGCGCGCTTTCGACAGGATGGCCGAGAGCCTCAAGGCGAACGTCGCCGAGCTCGCCGAGAAAAAAAAGGTCGAGGAGGTGAGCGAGCTCAAGAGCCGCTTCATCTCCATGGTGAGCCACGATCTCAAAACGCCGCTCGCGTCGATCCGGGGAGCGGCGGAGAACGTCCTCGAGGAGCTCGCGGGCCCGGTATCGGAGCGCCAGCGCACGTACCTCGAGATGATCCTGAAAAGCAGCGACAACCTGCAGCGCATGATCTCGAACCTTCTGGATCTCTCCCGCATCGAGAGCGGGCACATGGACCTCGTTATCGAGACCCTCGATATGAGACACGAGGCGGAGCACGTTCTGCGATTCATGCAGCCGCTTCTCGAGGGGAAGGGGATCGAAACCCGGATCGCCGTCGAGGCGCGAAGCACGATGATCGCCGCGGACAGAACGAGACTGTGGCAGATCCTCAACAACGTCCTTTCGAACGCCGTCCGCTACTCACCTCGCGGGGGCAGGATCGACATACTGATCGAGGATCTCTCAGGCGCAGGAACGGACGGGCGGCGGATGCTGCGAACGACGATCGTCGACGAGGGGCCGGGCATCACCGAGGACGAGGAGCCGAGGATATTCGAGCCGTTTTTCACCAGACCGTCCGAAGCGCCGGGGGCTCAGGGGGCGGGTCTCGGTCTCGCCATCGTGAAACAGCTCGTAGAGCTGCACGGCGGCGAGGTCGAGATGAGGCGCTCCGAACGGGGCGGCGCGCGTCTTTCGTTCACCATGCCGGCAAAAGGGTCGGAATGATCTCGACCTTTGATGCCGAATGGTGCGCAATTTATGCGCGCCAATGGTCCGTTTCGGGCAACAAATGTTGCCTTTGAAAAAATGCCTGTATTCTCGTAACCAATTGAATTATTATGCAGATATGGATTTGCTCGGGGGCGGGGCCGAGGTGGCCCAGTCCATGCAAACGGGTGTTTACGATAATTAACGGCCCTGCACAGAAAAGAGATAAGCCTTGTTTCCACCGAAATCCGTCCGCGAGAGCGCGGCGCACATACTGCTCGTCGATGACGACGACAACCTGAGACTCATCGTATCGGATCGTCTTGCGAACGCTGGATACCGGATCGCCGAGGCGTCGAGCCTTCGAGAGGCTCTCGATCAGCTCGACCGGGAGAGCCATCAGCTCGTGCTTCTCGATATCTATCTCCCCGACCAGACCGGCACCGAAGGGCTCCGGGCGATACGGGCCCGCCATCCGTCCCTCCCCGTGATCATCATGACCGCGCACGGGACGATCGACATGGCGGTCGAGGCGATGAAAGAGGGCGCGTACGAGTTCGTCACGAAGCCGCTCGACTTCAAGCGGCTCGGTATGCTCGTCGAGCGCGCGATCGAGAGCAAGCAGCTTCAGACGGAGATCGATTACTTGAGACGCGCCACCGACGAGCCGTTCACCGAGATCATCGGCGTGGATACGGGGCTCAAGCATGCGATGGCCCTCGTCGATCGCGTGGCGGGGTCCGATACGACGGTCCTCCTGCGCGGAGAAACGGGAACGGGCAAGGAAGTGATCGCGCGCGCCATCCATCGCCTCTCGCCGAGAAGGACGAAGCCGTTCGTCGTCGCGAACTGCGCGGCCATCCCGCGCGAGCTCATGGAAAGCGAGATGTTCGGACACGTGAGAGGCGCCTTCACCGGAGCGATCGCGGATCACGCCGGATTCTTTGAAACCGCCGGGAACGGCACGCTGCTGCTCGACGAGATCGGCGATCTCAACATGGACCTTCAGGCGAAGATCCTCCGCGTTCTCGAGGACGGATCCTACCGGAAGGTGGGCTCCTCGACGAACCTTCGAAACCGCGCGCGGGTCATCGCGTCCACCCATCAGCCGCTCGAGAAGCTCATGGAGGAGGGGCGCTTCAGGGAGGACCTCTTCTACAGACTCAACGTTATGCCGATCCACCTGCCTCCCCTGCGCGAGCGGAGGGAGGACATACGGGAGTTCGCGAAGTACTTTCTGCGGACCTGCGCCTGCGGAAACAACTCGCGAGAGATGATCCTGACCGAGGGCGCGATCGCCGCGCTCGAGGAACATCCCTGGCGGGGAAACCTCCGCGAGCTCAGAAACTGCATGGAGCGGCTCGCGCTGACGGCGACGGCCCGGACAATCGACGCGGCGGACGTGCGGCTGCTGCTGCATCACCGTCCCGAGGAGGAGCAGTATCTCGCAACTCTCCGGCTGCAGGATCTCGAACGGCAGGCGATCCTCGCGGCGCTCGAGAGGCTCGACGGCAACCGGACGAAGACGGCGGAGGCCCTCGGAATCGGCAGAAGGACGCTCCAGAACAAGCTCAAGCAGTACGGAATCAGCGCCGGCATGCCGTGGGATAAATCCGAATCCGCATCCTAGAATCCATTCTCGAAGTCCATCGGCTCGCTTGTCGTAATTGCGCATAATCTGCGCATTTATGCGCCGATTATGCGCATCGCCGTAACCTCTCCGAACTGCGTATCATTATTAACTCGTTATTATCAAATGAATTGTCTAAAAGCAATAGACGCTCGAATTATGGAATGCCAAATGCATTTGCGAAGGTGAGGGAATTTCACCGGACGGCCTGTCCGATGGATGTGTCGCTGCTGCACCGGAGGGGACCGTTGGCAGCAGGTGGTAAGCGAGGTCGCCAGAATCTCGGGATTGGGGAATTCGAATCCTGGGTGACGGCGGCCTCGCTTCATAGTATGAGCTTCCTTCGCGGGAAGGTTTTTCGAGCTGTTTCCGGGGTTGTTTCGAAGCGCCGTGGATCGCGGGTTCCGCGCATGCGCGCTTAGAGCGTGTCCGCTTCCTCCTCGACCTTCTCGAGGAGCGAATGGATGTCGAGGCGTCGCGCCCAATCGCGAAGATATTCGAGATCCAGTTTCGCGTATTGGACTTCGAACACGCGCACCGCGTCGGTGAACTGCTTTTCGCTTCCGCCAGACTCTCTCGCCCACAGGAGCTTCATGAGAATGGTGTCTTCGGGCGCCGAAACGGCGATCTGCATTCCCATGACATTCTCGACGTACTTGCGCCGAAAGCGCGACGCGTCGAACGGGCGATCCGTCAGCATCCAGAAATCTATCTTGTCTCCGCTATCGAGGTCGATGAGATTGAACATGCCCCGCGAGTCGATCGCTTCGAGGATGCTCTCCGCGGAGAGATAGTAGCCGGGCGCCGGAAAGGCGGCCGCAAGATCCTTCGCCGACGACGGGGGAACCGCCACGACGATGTCGATATCATGCGTCGCCCTCGGCTCTCCCTGCAGGCTCGAGACTATCGATCCGGATACCATATAGTCGATTTTCAGGCCGCGGAGAGCCTCCACGACCCTCTTCAGTAGTTCCTGTTGTGACACTTGTCCAGACGCTCCCGGTACATTCTCATCAATTCGGCGTGCGGCAATTCGGGAAACCTTTTTCGCAGGCCGTGCAGAAAGAGAGCCCGGCAGAGATCCGAAAGCTCGAACGCTTTTCGCAATCTCTCGTCCGGAGTCATCCGGCGAAGAGCCTGAATGTATACTCGATGATTGGGCCGGGGTTTCATCTCCGATCCTCCGGAACGGAATAGTAGCACAGTCGGCCCTGGAAGTGGCGGGCGAAGCGGAACGCGAACGGGCGGCCGCGCGATCCGACGCCGCCGGGAATCACCTCCGCTCCTCCGCCTCGATATATCGGGCCATCTTCTCGAAGTACGAGCGGACGGGTGGCGCCTCGAGCCCCGTCGCCGACACGGCGTTCGATCCGTCGAATTCGGGCCCGCCCGCGAGATACGGCGCGTATAGCGCGATCTCGTTCAACATGCCGAGCTCTTTTTCGCTCAGCCTGCCCTCCATCCTCGAGACGAAGGCGGCGAACTCGGCGGGCGGGACGATCGCGAACCTCTCCATCCGAAAATGGCGGCTCGCGAGCTCGGCGATCTCGTCGATGCGCGTCGCGTTGCGGGGACCGGCGGTCAGGTGGTGGCAGACTCCGAGGCTCGCCGGACGGCGGGATATGGCGAATATCGCCTCCGTCACGTAATCGACCGGAACGAGATCCATGGCGGTCGATGGATTTCCGGGCAGCACCTTCAAGACGCCGAGCCGGTACATCCTCAGCGCCCGGTAGAATCCGTTGAAGCTCGACGCCCGCCCCGTGCGCGAGTCGCAGATGACGATGCTCGGCCTCGATATCGCGATAGGAAGATCGCGCATGCTTTCGCGCACGACCCCCTCCGCCTCCATCTTGCTTCGCTCGTACGTGTTGTGGTGCTCCTGGCCCAGGTCGAGCTCGTCCTCGCGGACGAGGCCGGCCCTCTTGCCCGCGACGTACGCCGTGCCGACGTAGTCGATCCGCTCGAGCCCGCCGCAGGCTCTACCGAAATCGAGAACGTTCCGGGTGCCCCCGACGTTAGTCCGCCGGGCCTCGTCGAGCGGCAGGTCGAATCGCGCGGCGGCCGCGCAGTGAACGATCTGCGTCACCCGCGAGGCGAGATCGCGGTAGCGAGCCTCGTCGAGCCCGAGCCTCTCGAACGAAACGTCGCCCTCGATGACCTCGATCCTCGGCGAGAAGCGCTCCACCCCTCCGGCGGGGTAGAGCGCCGAGAGCGCGCCCATGACCCGTTTCCGCGGATCGTCGCCGCGCTTCCCCCTCGCGAGGAGAACGAGCCGTGCGCCGGTGGACTCGAGCCATTTCCCGAGAAGGCTCGCCCCGATGTATCCAGTGGCTCCCGTGAGGAAAACGGTCTCGCTCATGATTCACCTTTCCTCGCCCGCGGCGTACATCGCGTCGATCTCGTTCTTGTACCGAGCCGCGATGGCGGTTCTTCTCAATTTCAGCGTGGGCGTCAGGAGCTCGTTCGCGAGGGTGAAGCCCTCCTCGAGCAGCGTGAACGCCCTGACCTTTTCGAACGGCGCGAGATCGACCGTGGCCCGCTCGATCTCCCCCGCGACGAGATCCCGGACCTCGCCGCGCGCGAGGAGGTCCGCGTATCCGGTCGAGGGCAGCTCCCTCTCCCGAGCGTACTCCTCGATCGCCTCCCGCCGCGGCACGACGAGCGCGGCGACGTACTTCCGGTTGTCCCCCACGAGAAGGGCCTGATCGACGTACCGGCTTTTCAGGATCTCCGCCTCTATCGGAACCGGCGCCACCTTCTTTCCGTACGAGGTCGCGATAATCTCCTTGAGCCTCCCCGTGATGACGAGGTTCCCCCTCTCGTCGAACCTCCCCCTATCACCGGTGTGGAACCAGCCGCCGCCGTCGATCGCCTCGGCCGTCGCTCCGGGCAGACCGTAATAGCCGCACATGAGGTTCGGCCCCCTGACGAGGATCTCGTCCGATCCGCCGATCTTCACCTCGACGCCGTCGAGCGGCTTGCCGACCGTGCCGAGCCGGTTGTCCTCGGGCGTCGCGACGCAGACGACCGGCGCCGTCTCCGTGAGGCCGTACCCTTCGACGACGTTGAAACCGAGGACGAGGAGGGTCTTCGCGAGCCTCCGGTCGAGCGGCGCTCCCCCGGACACGAGAAGGCGGAGCCTGCCCCCCGCGATCTCTCTAAACTTGGCCGCGACGAGACGGTCGTAGAGCGCGCATTTCAAACGGAGCGCGAGCGGCACGTCCTCCCCCCGGTAAACGAGGTTCGCCCGCTCGTTCAAGCCCCGTATCGCCGCGAGCACGAGCGCGCGCCGCGGATGAGGCGCCTCCATGATCTTCCGTTCGACCGCCTCGTAGATCTTTTCGACGATCCGCGGCACGACGACGATGATCGTCGGCCGGATCTTCCGCACGTCGTCGACGATCGTCGCGACGCCTTCGGCGTACGCGATCGTCGCTCCGGCGAACAGCATCGTATAATGGCCGCACGTCCTCTCGAGCATGTGGCAGAGCGGCAGAAAAGAGAGAAACGTGTCTTCGGAACCGACTCGGAACCGCCGCATGGTCGAAAACGCGTCGAAGAGGATGTTGCCGTGCGACAGAACGACGCCCTTCGGCGCGCCGGTCGTGCCCGATGTATATACGATAGTGGCGGGATCGCCGGACGACACGGGGGCCGGCTCTTCCCCCGCGGCGCGGCCCGCGTCCGCGCCCGGCGACGCCATATCGCGGAATCTCGAGAAGTCGCTCTTCCCTTCGATCCCGCCGTCGTCGAATACGACGACGCGCTCGAGCGACGGCACCCGATCCCGTATCGAATCGATCGCGACGAGGAGATCCTTGCCCGCCACGAAGATGAGCCTGCACGACGAGTCGTTCAGTATGTGCATCGCGGCCGGCGGCGCGAGCGTATGGTAGATCGGAACGACGACGGCGCCGATCTTCAGCGCCGCGAGATCGGCGATCGCCCATTCTGGGCCGTGGTAGGCGAAGATCGCGACCCGGTCCCCCCGCGCGACGCCGAGACGGCGGAGAGAAGCGGCCAGACGATCGACCGATTCTCCGAGCGCGTCGTACCGCATGCTCCGGTATTCGCCGTCCTCTCCCTTGAACCGCAGCGCCGGCCTTCGCGGAAAACGCACGACCGACTCGCGGAACGCCGCGTATATCGTATCCGGCGCGCTCATAGACGCCTCTCGATCCATCGCACGAGGTCGCTCATGACCGTCTCGCGGCCGACGTCGTTGTGCAGCTCGTGGTACATCCCCGGGTAGACGAGCAGGGTCTTGTCCGGCGAGCCCGTCTTCTCGAAGTAATCCCTGATCCCTCCCGGGAGATTCAACCGGTCGGCTTCTCCATGGATGAAGAGGATCGGAAGGCTCACGCCGGCCGCGCGCGCCTTGACCCGCTCGAGCGCCGAGAGAGATTCCGTGCCCCAGCGGGCGGTGAAGGTCCCGTGCACGAGGGGATCCTCTGCGTACGCCCGAACGACCGCGGCGTCGCGCGAGAGGGCCGAGACGTCGAGGGCGAGGCGCATCGGAAAGCGGCCGCACGCCCGCGACAGCGCGCGGGAAAGGAGCACGAGCGACGGCTTCGCGACGCCCGCGGGCTCTATCGGCGCGCCGCTCACGATCGCTCCGGCGAGCCCCCGCGGATCGTGCAGGACGTAGTCGAGGACGACGAGCGCCCCCATGCTGTGTCCCATGAGAAAGACGGGGCGGCGCGGCTCTCGCTCGGCGACCCATCGAAGGAAGGCCTTCACGTCATCCCGGTACTCCGCCCATGCGCCGATATGCCCGCGCTGCCCGCGGGAACGTCCGTGCCCGCGATGGTCGAACGCGCAGACGGCGCAGCCCGCCGGGAGCAGGGCGTCGACGACGTTCATATAGCGGCCGCCGTGCTCCCCGTGGCCGTGGACGATCGCGAGCGCGGCTCGCGACTCCCGCTCGGGCCGCCAGCGACGGCAGTAGAGCTCGACGCCTCCGGCGCCCCGAACGATCCCCTCCTCATGCGTCATGACGAGGGCTCCCCTTCCGGCTCCTTCGCGTCGTCGCCCGCGCCGGCGCGCAGGAGCGCGAGACCGCTCGCGAAGAGCGGGCCGAAGAAGATCACGATGACGAACCCGCGCCCGCGCGCGAGAGGCTCGCTTCCGATTATTTCGTATAGCCCGAAGTAGTAGAAAAAGAAGATCGAGGCGGCGACGAGCAGCACGCCGGCGACCTTCGGCCAGCGTCGGGCCACCCACGCCAGAACGAAGAAGGGCGCCGCGAGGAGGCTCTGCATGACGAGCGCCGGGAGGCTGTTGAGGTTCCCGACGATGTTGAAGAGCAGCCAGAACGTGCCGAAGGCGAAGAGGATCGTTCTCGCCGTTCGCTGGGGCCCCCAGTAGCCGAGGAGAGAGCTGAGGACCCACGTGAACCAGAGAACGACGAGCAGCAGCGAGACCGCCTCTTCGGGATCCTTGATCCCGGCATAGCCGGTGCGAAGAAGGGCCTCGAGAAAGAACGCGAGAAAGCCGGTCGCGAGAAACGCGTGATACGCCGCGCGCCTCGCCGCCTGGCGTTGGAACTCGTCCTGATCCTTGAGCCAGCCGATCTCCCGCAAGAGACCCGGCCCGAGTATGCCGAGACCCACGAGAAAGAAGAAGCCCCAGTTCACGTCCGCGAGCAGGAGGCCGAGGACGATGAGGGCTCCCGAGATCAACGTCACCTTCGTCGGCCGCCAGCCGACGCGCGCGAGCCGTCTAGCCATCGCGATCTCCTTCCTCTTCCTCGAGCTGGAAGAGCTCTTCGATGGAGGCGCCGAGAACCTTCGCGATCCGGAGCGCGAGTCCGACGGACGGATTGTATCGCCCTTTCTCGATGGACACGATCGTCTGGCGAGTGGCTCCGATCCGGTCCGCGAGCTCCTGCTGGGTCATGTCGCCCGCCTTGACACGGTACAGCCTGAGGGCGTTTCGGATGTCGTACCTCGGCTTCATGGCGCGATAGTAAAATAAACTTTACATTATGTCAAGTTTATTTTCGCAAGATATCCCTTGCGGAGCCCCGACGAACCCGTTATCTTGCTGCGACTTGTCGCCGACTCGGGCCGCGGAGCGCGGAGCCGAGTTTTCTTTTTATCGAGGTGCGAAGCTCCATGACGCCGGTCGACCATATCCGCAACGTGGCCATCATCGCCCACATCGATCACGGGAAAACGACCCTGATCGATTCGGTGTTCCGCGCCGCGCGGACCTTCCGGGACGGCATGCAGGTCGCGGAGCGCCTCATGGACAACAACGACCTCGAGCGGGAGCGCGGCATCACGATCCGGGCCAAGCACTGCACGGTCGACTGGAACGGCTATCTCATCAACATCATCGACACGCCCGGGCACGCGGATTTCTCCGGCGAGGTCGAGCGGGTGCTTTCGATGGTCGATTCGGTGCTGCTCCTCGTCGACGCCAACGAAGGGCCGATGCCGCAGACGCGCTACGTGCTCATGCGCTCGCTTCGGTTGGGTCTTCGCCCGATCGTCGTCATCAACAAGGTCGACCGTCCGAACGCCCGCCCCGATCACGCCCTGAACAAAACGTTCGATCTCTTCGTCGATCTCGGGGCGAGCGACGAGCAGGCGCATTTCCCGGTCCTGTACGGATCGGGCCTCGACGGATGGCTCGTGAGGGACCTCGCCGCCGACGCGCACGAAGGGATGGACGCCCTTTTCGAAACGGTCATCGCTCACGTGCCTCCTCCGAAGGTCGACCGGGAAGGCCCGTTTCTCATGCAGGTCAGCACGCTCGCCTGGAGCGACTACGTCGGGCAGATCGGTTGCGGCCGCGTCCTGCGCGGCACGCTGAACGCGGGCGAGGATTTCACGCGGCTCGCCACGCGCTGGAAGGATCCCGCCGACCAGAGCGCCGGCTGGGACGTCGTCGGGTCCTCGCGGGAGAAGGGCGTGCATCTGTGGGTGACGCGGGGACTCGAGCGGACCGAGGTCGATTCGATCAGGGCCGGCGACATCGTCTGGCTCGCAGGACCCGGCGAAATCGGCATCGGGGACACCTTCTCGAGCGTCGACGATCCCTCGGAAGCGCTCAAGCCGCTCGAGATCGAGGAGCCCACGGTGTCGATGTTCTTCCTCGTCAACACGGGGCCTTTCTCGGGGAAAGAAGGCACCGCGATCATGCTCCGCCAGCTCAAGGAACGCCTGCGGCGGGAGCTGCGCACGAACGTGGCGCTGCGGATGGAGGACCTCGGACGGAGCGACGGCGTGAAGGTGTCCGGGCGGGGCGAGCTGCATCTCGCCATCCTGATCGAGGAGATGCGCCGGGAAGGGCTCGAGTTCTGCGTCTCGCGGCCCGAGGTCATCACGCACCGCGGCGCGGACGGGAGCGTTCTCGAGCCGATAGAACAGCTCGTCATCGACGTCCCGGGCGAGCATCAGGGGATCGTCATCGAGAAGCTCGCGCGGCGGAAGGGCGAGCTGAAATCGGTCGAGCACTCGGGCGCCGCCGTCGTCCGGATCGAGCTCGAGATACCGACCCGCGGGCTCATCGGGTACCGCTCCGAGTTCCTGACGGACACCCGCGGGCTCGGGATCATGTCTTCCCGTTTCGTCGGGTACGGCGCCTGGCGGGGCGAGATCGCCTCGCGCAACCGCGGCTCGCTCGTGAGCATCGCCACGGGGCCGACGACGGCCTACTCGATCGAGGCCCTGCAGGAACGCTCGGTCATATTCGTCGAGCCGGCAGAGCGCGTCTACACCGGGCAGATCGTGGGAGAGAACTCGCGGACCGACGACATGGAATGCAACCCCACGAAGCGCAAGAACCTGACCAACCACCGATCCTCGACCAAGGATATCGCCGTCACCCTCGACGTGCCGCGCAAGATGTCTCTCGAGCAGGCGATGGGCTGGCTCGCGGACGACGAGCTCGTGGAGGTCACGCCGAAGTCCATCCGGATGCGCAAGGCCGTGCTGGACTCCATCCAGAGACGGCGCGCGCAGAAGGCGCAGGTGCCCGCGGCGCCCGAGCTCGACGCCAGCCGGCAGGCGCTGTAGCTCGCCCGCGGCTCGTCCCTGCGGCTCATCCCTACGGCTGTTCCATACGGATCGCCCTCACCGCTCGTCCCCATTTCATTTGACTCCCGCGCCGGCGCTCTGCTAGACTTTCCTTTCGAAAGCGGCCGTGCATCGCACAAAAATTCGGACTCCCGGTGCAGATGGTTGACCGATGGATCCATTGATCGGCAGAATCATCTCCCATTACAAGATCGTCGAAAGGATCGGCGCCGGCGGTATGGGCGTCGTCTACAAGGCCGAGGACACGAAGCTCGGCCGCACGGTCGCGCTCAAGTTCCTTCCCCCCGAATTGACACGCGACGGCAAGGCAAAGGCGCGCTTCATACAGGAAGCGCGCGCGGCCTCCGCGATGGACCATTCCAACATCTGCACCATATTCGAGATCGAGGAAACGGACGACGAGCGGATCTTCATTTCCATGGCCTACTACCATGGGAAAACGCTCAAGGAAAAGATCGCCGAGGGACCCGTGGATCCGGCGGAGATCGCCGCCATTGGCGCGCAGATCGCGCAGGGCCTCGCGACGGCGCACGCAAACGGAATCGTTCATCGGGACATAAAACCCGGCAACATCTTCTTCATGACCGACGGGCTGGTGAAGATCGTCGATTTCGGGCTGGCGAAGCTCGCGGGGCAGTTGAAGCTCACGAGCACTGGCAGAACGATGGGCACCGTATCGTACATGTCGCCCGAGCAGTGCAGCGGCGCCGAGGCGGGGCCCGCCGCCGACATCTGGGCGCTCGGCGTCATCCTGTACGAGATGGCGACGGGGACGCCTCCTTTCAAGGGGGATTACGACGCCGCGATGATGTATTCCATCATGCATCAGGAGCCGGAGCGCTTGGGCGCTATTCGGCCCGACGCGCCGGAGGAGCTCGAGTACATCGCGATGAAGGCGCTCGCCAAGAACCCCGCGGAGCGCTATCGGGACGCGAACGAGATGCTCTCGGATCTCAACGCCTTGAGGCGGCGGCTCGATCGCGGCGAACCGCCGCCGAGAAACGCATGGATGTTCAGGAGAGCGGAAAGGAGGCTCTACATCGTCATCGCGGCCGCGGTCGTCGCCGTCGCGGCCGCAGCTGTCTTCTGGCGGCTCTCTTCGAATGAGAAGAGAAGCGCGGGCGACTACCTCGGACAGCCGCGTCAGATCACGAGCGGGAGCTTCTGGCACGGCGAGCCGGCTCTCTCGCCCGACGGTTCGCGCATCGCGTTCGCCTCGGACGAATCCGGAAACAAGGACATCTACATCATGGGTGTTCGCGGCGGCCCCTCGTCGAGGCTCACCTACGACCCCGCCGCGGACTTCTATCCCGCGTGGTTTCCGGACGGAACCGCGATCGCCTTCGTCTCGGATCGCACGGGAGCCGAGAGCATTTGGAGAACGGATCAGTTCGGCGGCGGCGCCGTGCTTCTTCTTCCCAACGCCGTCGATCCGGCGGTATCGCCCCAAGGAGAATGGATCGCCTTCTCCACCATCGGGCCGGACAAACAGATGCGCATCGGAATCGCCCCTCTCGCCAACCCGGACCGGATAACCCTTCTGACCGGGGAAGGAGACGGATTATGGGGCCATCGATATCCGGCGTGGTCGCCGGATGGGCTGACCATCTGCTACGCGACCCAGAACGATCTGTGGACGGTGCCGGCTTCGGGCGGCAAGGCGCGGCCGCTTTCGAGAGGCGGAGAGAGAGATTCAAACCCGACCTGGGCCACGAGCGGCAGACACCTTTTCTTTTCTTCCCGCCGGGAGGGGACGCTCGCTCTGTGGCGAATAGCCGCCGCGGGAGGAAAGCCCGAGCGTTTCACGTGGGGAACCGGATACGACCACGATCCGAGCATCTCGACGGACGGCTCTCGCCTCGCCTACTCGACGCAAACCGCGCACGCGGCGCTGTGCGTGAGAAATCTAATCACGGGAAAGGAGGCGCCTTTCGCAGGACCGTGGGACGAGTACATGGCCTGCATCGCGCCCGACGGGGCCAAGGTCGTATTCTCCTCGGCGAGATTCGGTAAGGATCTCGATCTGTGGGTGCAACCGCTCGCGGACGGCGCGCCGGCGGGCGAGCCGCAGCGGCTCACCGACGAGACCGGCCATGCCTCGCACCCCGTCGTCTCCCCGGACGGCAAGTGGCTCGCGTACTATCTCGTCCGCGGAGACGAGCGAGACGTCTACACGCTCCCCGCCATGGGCGGCCAGCCGATCCGTTTCACCGATGATACCGCGAACGATTTGCAGCCCGCGTGGTCTCCAGACGGCGGGAGTATCGCCTTCGTATCCGAGCGGGGAGGCGGTTTTTCGATCTGGGTCGCGCCGGTCGAGAACGGGCGGCCGGCCGGCGAGCCGAAGCGCATAACTGATAAGGACATTCTGGCGTCGGCGCCGGCGTGGTCTCCAGACGGCGGGCGGATCGCTTTCGTGGGATTCAAGGACGATCGCTCCGAGGTGTGGACGATCGCGGCGGATGGAAGCGGCGAGGCGAGACGGATCACGTCGGGCGCGGATGCGAGGCGCGTCAGATGGGACCATCGCTCGGGGGACATTCTCGCGAGCGGAGCGTGGGGAAGCGGCGATATAAGCCTGCGGCGGGTTTCGCCCGAGAGCGGAGAATCGACGCCGCTCCTCCCCCCCGTCGTCTTCGGATACAAGTCCGCGTCGGCGCTCTTCGACGTATCGCGCGACGGCCGGCTCCTCGTCTACGCGCGCGAGGAGCATCGCGGCGATATCTGGGTGTTCGAAACGAAGAAAGGGACCTTTTAGCTTTGAGGAGGAACGAAAATGCCGGATGTAACGACGGTCGCGGAGATCAAGGAAAGGATTTTAAGGATCGAGTCCGAGGCCACGAGCGCGTGGCGGTTGCTCGACAGCCTCGACAAGGATACGGTCATATTCACCTCGGACCGCGCGATGAAATGCGCGCCCATAATCGTATGCGCGCCGACGATCGACAACTTCGGCTGCTGCGTGCGCGATAGGGATATCGGACCGGTGCGGGTCGAGGATCTCGTGAGGACGATGTCCGCCCTCGAGCGATGGATGGGCGACATACGCCGGATCCTCGAAAATGCGCCTCAGGATATGGGGCTGCCGCGGGCATAAGCCCTATCGAGCGCACCGGCATGACGGGCATCGAGCAACTGCGCTTCTTCAACCTCATACTAACCGCCGACTGCAACCTGCGCTGCGGCTACTGCTACCAGAACGCGAAGAAACCGCTGCGCATGAGGTGGGAAACGCTTCGAGCGGCGCTCGACCTCGCGCGCGCATCCGCCCGGCGAGAGGTCGGGGTTTATTTTCTCGGGGGCGAGCCGCTCCTCGAGTTCCCGATGATCCGCCGCGCCGTCGAGTATCTCGAGAAGAACAGGCCCCCGGCGCGGCGCTTCACGTACGGCATCAGCACGAACGGAACGCTCTTGACCGACGAGATATGTGCGTTCCTCGTCGACCGAGGCTTCGAGACGCAGATAAGCTTCGACGGCGTCCCCGAGGCGCAGAAATCCCGCGGACAAGAGACGTTCGCCGTCCTCGACCGGCTGCTCGATCGCCTGCGCGAGGAGCATCCGTCGTTCTATCGCCGGAGCGTCAGAGTCGCCGTTACGACGAGCCCCGAAACGATGCCTCATCTCGCCGACTCGATCGACTATCTCCTGAGCAAGGGCGCGCGGGAAATCGTCGTCATGCCGAGCATTCTCGCCGACTCTCCGTGGGAGCTCGGGCGCATCGAGGAGCTCGACGCTCAGTTCGAACGGATCTTCCGCGCGAGTCTTCGTCTGTGGCGGGAGCGAGGCGAGACGCCGCTCAGCGTCTTCCGCAACAAACACGACGAACCGCCGGCGGAAGAGACAGAGGATTCGATGTGCGGCCTCGTCCGCGGAGAGACGGTCGCGATCGACGTTGATGGACAAGCCTACGGCTGCACCGTGCATGCCTCGAGCTATCAGGAGATCCGCTCTCCGTTTCTTCGAAGCTGTCTCGCCTCGATGCGGATGGGATCTATCGTCGAGGATGGATTCGCGGCGCGGCTCGACGCGTTCCCAGAAGCAGCGAGGGCCGCGGGGCTTTTCCACAACAAGCGGCGCAAACGCTCCGCGTACGGACGCTGCGCCGAGTGCGCCTATCTCCAGCAATGCGCCGTCTGCCCCACGTCCATCGGGCACCTTCCGGGGAACGCCGATCCGGACCGCGTGCCCGATTTCTACTGCGCGTACAACCTCGTGTCGCTGAAGTACCGGGCGCTTTTTCCGAGCCGGCCGCGACCGCGGGATCTCCTCATGGGTCCCCCGGGGCTCGCGGAGGAGATGGAGCGATGGAGGATCCTCGCCGACGCCGCTCGGTAATCGGCGTGCCAGTCGTTGCACCACTCCCAGAGGTTGCCATGCCTGTCGTAGAGGCCAAAGGCGTTCGGAAGGTAGCTCGCCACTCCGCGAACTGCCGGCACGTCACTTCCGTCTCGGCCATGTAGAACGGCGTCGTCAGGATCGCCGTGTGCGCCTGATGGTCGCCCTTCTCCGTTTGACGCCGATTCGAATTTCGAATACAGTCCGAGTATCTCCTAAAAAAAGGGGGGTTCCATGCGTCATAGAAAACTCATTCTCTTCGCGGCGATCCGAGAAGCCGCGCGGCGGATCTTCGATATGAGCAACTACGCCCTGCTCATGCGCCTCCCCGAGCCGAGCGTCGCGAAGGGCGCCGAAGGCGGAGAGCAATAATCGCATTACGTCCCGACGGGCGAAGGCGGCTTGCGCCGTTCGGCCCCCGCCTGGTAACATCGGGCCTGCTCGACGCGGGGCGCGTCGATCGCCCTCGCGCGGCGCGGTTCGGATGGAGCGCGCTTTCCCCTCATCCCGCGAGTCGGAACGCTCTATGAAGGTGTTTCTCATATGGACGGCGTCGGCGGCGCTCCTCGTCGCCTGCTGGCTCTTTCTGCCGCGCGACGCGTTCTTCTCCGGGGATTCCGGGGTCAAGCTCATCCAGGCCGAGAACCTGATTTCGAAACGGTACTCGGACCTCGCCCTCGAATACCGCGGCCGGGATATCGATCCGCGCTCGGAGGTGAGCCCCTTTCGGCTCGAGCCCAACCTGTACGTCAAGGACGGCCGCAATTACTCCGTCTTCCCGGTGCTCTTCCCCTTCCTCAGCTCGTTCTTCTACGCGGCGGCCGGCTGGAGCGGCCTGTACGTCCTGCCCATGCTGTCGGCCTTGGGCATCCTCGCTCTCGTGTACGCGATTGCGCGCCGGTTCATGGCGCTCCCGTACGCCGCGGCCTGCATGCTCGCGGCCGTCTTCGCGACGCCGCTCGTCTTCTACGCCCTTACCTTCTGGGAGCACACGACGGCCGTTTTTCTCGTGACGCTCTCGATCTTCCTGTTTCTGCGGGGCGGCAAGACGGCCGCCGCGGGGATCGTCGGCGGAACGGCGGTCTGGTTCCGCTCCGAAACGATCGTGCTCTTCGCCTCGATGCTCCTGTGCGGCCTTCTCATCATGAAACGCCGGCGGGCGGTCGCGCTCTATTCGGCCGCCGCCTTCGCCCCGCTTCCGGCCCTGCTCGTCTTCAACAA
>JAGUZZ010000161.1:0-3014 GCA_020060525.1 bacterium
CGATCTCGTCGAGCATGAACACGGGGTTGCAGCTCCCCGCCGTACGGATCCCCTGAACGATCCTGCCGGGAAGCGCGCCGATGTACGTGCGCCGGTGGCCGCGTATCTCCGCCTCGTCCCGGATGCCGCCGAGCGACACGCGGACGAAGCGGCGCCCGAGCGAGCGGGCGATGCTCTTGCCGAGCGAGGTCTTTCCCACGCCGGGGGGCCCCACGAAGCAGAGGATCGAGCCCTTGGCGCTCCGGCGGAGCTTCTTCACGGAGAGGAACTCGAGGATGCGCTCCTTGACCTGATCGAGGTCGTAGTGGTCGGCGTCGAGGATGCGCCGCGCGCGCCCGACGTCGAGCTTGTCCTCCGTCGCGCGCTCCCACGGGATCTCGAGGAGCCAATCGAGGTAGGTGCGGGAGACGATGTACTCGGCCGAGCTCGGCGACATCTTGCGCAGACGCCCCCACTCCTTGAGCGCCGCGTCCTTCGCCGGCGCCGGCATCAGGGCGCCCTCGATCCGCTCGCGGAGCTCGTCCACCTCCACGCCGCTGTCGTCCTCGCCGAGCTCCTTCTGTATCGCCCGCAGCTGCTGTCTCAGGTAGTACTCGCGCTGCTCGCGGTCGAGCTCCTTGCGGACGTCGCGCTTGATCTTCTCGCCGATCTTCACGATCTCGAGCTCGTTCGAGATGAACTCGTACACGAAGCCGAGACGCTTCACCGGATCGACGATCTCGAGCACCTTCTGCTTGTCGGGGATCTCCATCGGCAGGTTCGCGGCGAGCATGTCGGCGAGCCTGCCCGCGCTCCGGATCCCCGAGACGACGTTCTTGATCTCGTCGGGATAGCTCTCGGCAGCGTCGACGATCGAAAAGAAGGAGGAGACGACGTTGCGCATGAGCGCTTTCGTCCGGTCGTCGCGGCGGTCCGTCTCGGGAACGATCGCGACGCGGGCCCGCATGAACGGCGTCTCGTCGGTGAACCGCTTGATCTCGATCCGCGCGAGCCCCTGCCCGATGATGCGGACGTGGCCGTCAGGGAAACGCGCCATCTTCTGTATGAGGAGCGCGCTCCCCTTCCGGTAGATGTCCCCCGGCCCCGGGCTCTGCAGATCCTTGTTGATCTGCGTGAACACGCCGACGATCTTCGATCCCGCGAGCGCCTCGTCGACGATCCGTATCAGGTTCGCGTCGGTGAGGATGAGCGGAATGAGCATGTACGGAAAAACGACGGCGTCGTTGATCGGCACGATCGCGAGCTCGTCCGGGATTTCGCGCAGCAGATCGCTGCCCTCGGCTATCTTGTCGATTTCGATGCCCATGTATGAACGGCGCCTCGCCGGCCTCTCCTCAGTCTATCTTCACCCGCTTCACGTACTCCGACGGGGCGAGCTTGCGGATGCGCACCTCGAGCAGGCCCTTCGTATATTGCGCCGACACCTTCGCCGGATCGACGCGCGACGGCAGGACGACGGCGCGCTCGAACGGGCCGGAACGGATCTCGATCTGGTGGAAATGCTTGACGCCGGGCGCCGACGGTCCCCGGCGCGTGCCGCGCACGCGGAGCACCGCGCCGTCCGTGACGACGCTGATATCCTTCCCCTCCATGCCGGCGATATCCACGGAGACGACGATTTCGTCCGCCGTCTCGACGACGTCGGTCGGCGGCTCCCACGTGAGCTCCGAGGGCATCCGCAGCCGGGATTTCCCCGGGGCGTCGCCCCTGAGAAGATCGTGCAGCTCGCGCATCGGGTCGCGCTCATCCTCCGCGGCGAGTCGAAGACGGTCGGGCTTCACGGTCGAATCCTTTCGTAGAGGCTCCCGCGCACCGCGGCGCGGGCGAGAGTACGCACCAGAGTACGTTCGCGGCGTCCGTCATGTCAAGAAAAAGGGGGGGAATGGAACGGGGGCGCGCTCGGCGTTCGCCTGGGATCTCCTCTCGAACGCCGATATACCGTTCTCCTGCGCCCCCGCTTCGTTCAACGCTTCCGGGCGGGGTTGGCCGACTCGACGAGCGGCGTCTCGCGCGGCTCGTACTTCGCGGCGATCCCCTGCGTCGTGAAGCGCTTATTGTCGACGTCCCATACTCGAAGGGTGTCGTCCTCGAACGTGAGCGTATAGATCAGCATCGAGAGCGCGTCGCGGTCCCTGACGAAGTAGATCCAGTGCTCCGCGGGCGACGACCGGGACACGGCGTAGACGTTCGGCAACCCCCACGCGGCCATCACCTCGCGCGCGCTCATGCCGTGCGTGATCTCCCCTTCGAGGATGAGGTCGTTGAAGGTGCCGTCCGGGTGGATCCGCACGTACTCCTCGCGCGCCTCGGCGGCGATGAGATCGGCGCGCTCGGTCGCAGATTTGCAGGAGCATCCGGACCAGACCATTGCAAGGGCGGCGAAAAGGATCGGCAATCGTCTCATGGCGACGTACCTCCTTGCCCGGAGGTGTTCCATCCGCGCGATTCCGGGAAAGGTATGCGGCGGCGAAAAATAAAAAACGCCTGCGGGCCTTTTTGCCTGAGGCGTTCGAACGAGCGGCGAAATCCTGCGGCTCATCGCTCTCACGGGAAACCTCCCGGGAACGAAAGAAACCTTCCATATATATTATATCCCGTTTGCGCGGAGCGTCAACCCCCTCTCGGAGCGAAACGGGCGCCGGATCGAACCTGCGGCGGCTGGATATGCAGCGCGCGGCGCACAACTCTGTATCATATTATATAACAATTTGTTAGTATGCTCGTCTCTCGTATAATATGAGGTCTACTCCGGGGAATTTCCACGTTCCCGCGAGACTGCCGGCCGCCGAGAGAGACGCGGGAAGGAGGTCGTCCGGATCCCTTTCCCAGTGCCGGCTTCGAACGTACCATATCCGCGGGTGCTCCGCGAACGCGGCCGCGACGCGCCCGTCGAGCCGCTCCCTTCCGAGATCGACCGGATAGATCAGCCGGATCTCGCCGGGTCCGCGGTAGTAATGCCGAAAGACGTCGTGAACGGTCGGCACGACGACGAGGTCCCCGGCGCGCCCCTCGCG
>JAGUZZ010000304.1:0-3662 GCA_020060525.1 bacterium
CGAGCCGCTCCGCCGCGCGCGAGCCGCCGGGCCCGGCGCCGATGACGGCGACGTCGTAGCGGCCGCTCTCCGTCATAGGAAATAGGTGAGGTTCAGCGTGAGCACGAATCCCGCGTACTTCAGATCGAAGTTCCCGCCGTGGATGTCGAACTTGCTCTGCGACATCTGGTATTTCCCCTCGAGTCCGAGCGCGTACCGGTTCGTGAGGTAGTAGTTCATCCCGAACTCGAAATGGAGCCCCGCCTGAAGGCTGTTCTGCGAGATGTTCTCGGCGGGGTTCGAGAAGGGCTTGCCGTTGTCGAGGGATTTCGTGTCGAGGCGGACCATCGGCACGACCGCCGAGAAGCCCGCGCCCGTGTACGGCGAGAAGCGCTGCGGCGCGGGCGTTATGAAGCAGTAGGAGAAACCGACGTCGACGGCGAAGAGATACACCGCGAAGTCGCGCTCGAAGGTGAGGTAGAGCGTCGTGTCGGGGAACGGCGCGAAGTAGTCGCCGATGCTCGAGGACGAGATGTACGAAAGGGACGCGACCGACTTGAAGTAATGGTTCGGCGTCATCTGCCGCTCGTAGCGGACGTGGGCGTACGGAGAGACCGAGAGGAGCTCCCAGTTGTCGTAGCCGTTCCGGGCGTTCGCCCACGCGTCGAGGTGCTCGAAGAGGTAATCGAAGTCGGCCCCGTCGAGAAACCCAACGCCGAACGAGAATCCGTTTTGCGCGATGGGGCCGAAGTATTTCTTGTCCTTGAAGACGGGAGGCTCGGCGTGAACCGCGGAAGCGGCGAACGCGGCGAGAAGGACCGCGGCGACGAGGGCTCGTTTCATACGTTCTCCGTTCTTTTTGTTCCGTCTCGAGGGCTCTAATTATCTAATATTAAAGTAACTTCCGCGAAGCCCCTTGTCAAATGCATCCTGACGGCGCGCGCCGGACGGCCGCCGGGTCGCCTCTCCGCTATTTCGTGCCCGAAGGCACCATGCAGAGGAACTGCATCGGTCCCGCGCCGGTGTTCCGGAAGGAGTGAAGCGCTCCGGCCGGCACGAAGATGAAATGTCCCTCGGCGAACGGTTTCTCGCCGCCCTCGAGGGCGATCGCGCCCGTTCCCTTCACGATGAAGATCTCGTGCTCCCACGCGTGCGTATGGAGCGGCGTGCCGCCGCCCGGCGCCACCTCGAAGAGCCGCATCTGAAAATGCGGGGCCCCGTCGCGGTCCGAGACGAGCCAGCGGATCGTGACGTCTCTCGCGCCCTCGACCTCGACCTTTTTCGCTTCGACGTCGCTGTAATGTCCGAATTTGAGCTCCGGCATCGCGCGCTCCTTTCGCATCGAACCCGCGGATCCCTCTCCCTCGTCGAAAGCTAGCACGGGACCGCCCGCTTGACAAACGGGAAAGGCCCCCGGTAAGGTGTCGTCATCGGAGAGGAAGCCGTCGTCATGAAGATACTGTTCGTCTGCACCGGAAACAGCTGCCGCAGCCCGATGGCCGAGGCGCTTTTCGAGGCGAGGATGCCGGAATCCTGGCGGGAGGCGGTCGAGGCGTCTTCGGCCGGCACGGCCGCCGCGGACGGCATGAAAGCGGCGCCCCACGCGATCAAGGCGCTCGCCGCGATCGGCGTCAATCTCCACGATCACCGGACGCGCTATCTCACGCGGAGGATGATCGAGGAGGCGGATCTCATCGTCGCGATGGCCGGAGAGCACCGCGACGAGATCGCGGACCTCGTGCCCCGCGCGCGGGAGAAGATCGTCGTCCTGGGCGAGATCGATCCCCGGCGCGATTCGCCGGACATTGCTGACCCGATCGGCCGTGACGAGGAGACGTATCGCGGCACGAGAGACGAAATCGACGAGCTCACGACCATGCTGATAGATTATCTCGTTGTCAATTACGATCTTGTGAAATAGGGCCTCGGACCGAGGCCGCTGCGGCGGCTCTTCGAGGGTCCGGAGGAAGGCGATCGGCCGCCGGGCGGCCGCGCCGGCCACTATTTTCAGACATTCCATAATTTTATGGACAAAATGTAAATTCGGGGTTGCCGACATTTCGAGCGGCAGGTATAATCTCATTGCTGGAACTCACCGACAGCGCTATTAATTAGCCGTTCCGACGGACGGCTGAAGGGTCTCGACCGGCCTCAAACTCAAAGGAGACGCCAATGGCTTTGAAGCCGACGAAGAAAATCTGGATGGACGGCGCCTTCGTCAACTGGGACGACGCGAAGATCCACGTCTGCGCGCACGTCATTCACTACGGCACGGGAGTGTTCGAAGGCATCCGCTGCTACGACACGAAGAAGGGTTCGCACATCTTCCGTCTCGAGCCGCACATCAAGCGCCTCTACAACTCGGCGAGGATGTACCGGATGGAACCGGTCGACATCTCCGTCGAAAAGTTCATCGAGGCGTGCGTCGAGACCGTCAGGATCAACGAGATGAAGGCGTGCTATATCCGTCCGGTCGTCTACCGCGGCTACAACGAGCTCGGCGTTTATCCGCTCAACAATCCGATCAATTCGTTCATCGTCGTCTGGGAATGGGGCAAATATCTCGGCCCGGAGGCCCTCGAGCAGGGCGTGGACGTGTGCGTGTCGAGCTGGAACCGCATCGCCCCGAACACGCTCCCGGCGCTCGCGAAGACCTCGGCGAACTACATGAACAGCCAGCTCATCAAGATGGAGGCCCGCATCAACGGCTACGAGGAGGGCATCGCGCTCGACACGAACGGCTACGTGAGCGAGGGGAGCGGCGAGAACCTGTTCTTCGTGCTGAACGGCAGGCTCCTCACGCCGCCGCTCGGCGCGAGCGTGCTCCCGGGGATCACGCGCGACACCGTGCTCGTTCTCGCGAAGGAGCTCGGGCTCGAAGTCGTCGAGCAGCTCATCCCGCGCGAGATGCTCTACGTCGCCGACGAGCTCTTCTTCACCGGGACGGCGGCCGAGATCACGCCGATCCGCAGCGTCGACAAGATCAAGGTCGGCTCCGGCAAGGCCGGCCCGATCACGCGGAAGCTCCAGGAGCTCTTCTTCAAGTATCTCGACATGGAGATCGCGGACGCGCACGGGTGGATGACGCCCGTGTACAAAAAATAGAGCGCCGCGCGGAGGAGCGATGAGGATCGCCGTCGGATCCGACCACAGGGGATTCGCGCTCAAATCGCGTCTCGTGAAATACCTCGAAGAGGCCGGGCACGAGATCATGGATCTCGGGTGCTCGTGCGCCGACGCCTGCAACTACCCCGATTTCGCCTTCGCCGTCGGCGAGGCGGTCGCGGCCGGCGCCGCGGACCGGGGCATCCTCGTCTGCGGCACGGGCATCGGCATGTCGATCGCGGCGAACAAGGTGCGCGGCGTGCGCGCGGCCCTCTGCCGGACCGTCGAGGACGCGCGGATGACGAGGCGGCACAACGATTCGAACGTGCTCGCGCTCTCCGAACGCTCCGCGGAGGATCCGAGCGTCGACGAGCTCGTGCGGACGTGGCTCGACACCCCCTTCGAGGGCGGGCGGCACCAGACGCGGGTCGACGGGATAACGGCGTACGAGGCGCGCACGATGAGGCGCCCCGGCTGCTGACGGCCAAGGAGACGAACGGTCATGTTCAACGAGAACCTCTTCACGTATCTTGAGAAGACCGATCCCGAGATCATGGACGCGATGCGGATGGAGCTCG
>JAGUZZ010000268.1:0-6118 GCA_020060525.1 bacterium
CGGCGCCGATCGTACCCTCGCGGCTCAGGATCGTGAGGTTGTCGACGACGTTCGCGAGCTCCCGGACGTTGCCCGGCCAGGCGTAGTTCACGAGGAGATCCATCCCCTGCGGCTCGACGCTTCTCGCGCGCTTGTCGTGGCGCCGCGCCGCCTGCGCCATGAAGTAGTGCACGAGCAGCGGTATGTCCTCCGTCCGCGCGCGCAGCGGAGGGATGCGGATCCGAACGACCTTGAGCCGGTAGTAGAGGTCGGCGCGGAATTGGCCGCGTTCGACGGCGGTCTCGAGCTCCCGGTTCGTCGCGGCGACGATGCGGACGTCGGTGTGGAGCCGCTGCGATCCCCCGACGCGCATGAACTCCCCCGTTTCGATGACGCGGAGCAGCTTCACCTGCATGTTGAGCGACATCTCGCCGACTTCGTCCAGGAGGAGCGTGCCGCGGTTCGCCCGCTCGAAAACCCCCTCGCGCCGCGAAACGGCCCCCGTGAACGAACCGCGCTCGTGGCCGAAGAGCTCGCTCTCGAGAACCCCCTCGGCGAAGGACCCGCAGTTCACCGCGTCGAACGGCCGGTCGGCCCGGCGGCTCGTGAGGTGAATGGCGCGGGCCGTGAGCTCCTTGCCGGAACCGCTCTCCCCCTCGATGAGCACCGGAACCTCGGTCGGCGCCACTTGCAGCACCGTCCGGAGCATCTCGTTGACGGCGGGGGACCGCCCGACGAGGCGCGCGGCGCTCTTCACGCGCCGGAGCGACGCGGTTTCCGCGAAGGCGACGGCGAACTCCTCGGCGTCGAGCGGCATCGAAATGTAGCGGTCGACCCCGGCCGCGCGCTCGCGCTCGATCTGGTCCGCGGCCCGTGCGGGGCCGAACACGACGCAATCGACGAAGAAAAAGGTCCGGTGAACGCGCCGGACCACGGTGAGATAGTTCTTGAGCTTCGCCGCCGCGTCGATCGCGAGAATGGCGCCGCCTTCCGGCTCCGGCTGCGAGAGCGCGTCTGCGATGTTCGCGAACGGTCGAATCTCGATACCCGCCGGCTCCGCGGCCTCGCGCAGAGCCTCCTCGATCGCGGGATCTTGAACGAGCGTCCAGAGAACGGGGTTCATCCGCGGCCTCCGCCCGTCATTCTATGCTATAGAGCTTTATCTTCTCCCGCAGCGTCTGCCGGCTGATGCCGAGCACGCGCGCGGCTTTCGATTTGTTTCCCGCCGATTCCCGCAGCGTGCGTCCGATGAGGAGCTTCTCCATCTCCTCGATGCTGATCGGATAGAGTCCGTCGAGCGCCGGGGTTGCCGGCGGCGCCGCCGGGCCGCCCTCCCCCGCCGCGATCTCCGGAGGAAGATGCGCCGGCAGGATCTCGTCGTCCGCCTCGAGCAGCATCGCCCGTTCGATCACGTTCTTGAGCTCCCTCACGTTGCCCGGCCACGCGTAGCGCTCGAGCAGCTTCGCGAGGTCCGGCCCCGTTTTCTTCACGTTCTTCCTGAACTCGCGGTTGAAGGAGGCGATGAAATGGTCGGCGATCGGCACGATGTCCTCGACACGGTCGCGGAGCGGCGCGAGCTGGATCGGAATCACCTTGAGGCGGTAGTAGAGGTCGTTCCGGAAACGCCCCTCGTCGATCGCCTTCTTGAGGTCCCGGTTCGTCGCCGCGATGATACGGGTGTTCACGCGCATATCCTTCACGCCGCCGACGCGCCGGAACGTCTTGTTCTCGATGACGCGGAGAAGACGCGTCTGAAGCGTGATCCCCATTTCGCCGATCTCGTCGAGAAAGATCGTTCCGCCCTCGGCGAGCTCGAAGAGCCCCTTCTTGCGGTACTTCGCGTCGGTGAACGCGCCTTTTTCGTGGCCGAACAGCTCGCTCTCGAGGAGCGTTTCCGGAAGCGCGGCGCAGTTGATCTCGAGGAACGGGTACCGCGAGCCGCCCGACGATTCGTGAATCGCCCGGGCCACGAGCTCCTTGCCCGTGCCGCTCTCTCCCTGAATGAGTATCGTCGTGGCCTTGCTCGCCCCGATCTTCTTGATCGTCTCGAACACGGCCGTCATCGCCGGGCTCCGCCCGATGAAGTTCTTGAATCCGAAGCTCTCGCGCTCCCGCCTGCGGATGTCGTCCAACTCGGCGCGCATCGCGCTCGACTCGATGGCGTTGCGGATGGCGACCTTCATCTTTTCGAGCTGGAACGGCTTCTGTATGAAATCGTACGCGCCGGAGCGGATGGCTTCGACCGCCGTTTCTATCTCGCCGTACGCGGTCATCATGATCACCGGAGCGTCGGGGTCGATCTCCTTCACCCGCCGGAGCACGGAGAGGCCGTCGCCGTCGGGAAGCTTGAGATCGAGGACCACCCCGTCCGGCGGATCTTCCTCGAACTTCTTGATCGCCGCGGCCGCGTTGTGAGCTTCTTCGACTTCGTATCCCGCCGCGGCGAGCGCCTCGCCGAGCGACCAGCGGATCGCCTTCTCGTCGTCGACTATGAGGATGCGCTTGCCCATGTCCTCCCTTTCAGTTGGCCGCCGGCGCCGCCGTTCGATCGGCGGCGAGGAGCGCCGTGCGCGGAAGCTCTATGAAAAAGCTCGCGCCCGCGCCGGGAGCGCTCCGGTGGCGGATGCGGCCGCCGTGGCTCTCCGCGATCTTGCGCGAGATCGAGAGCCCCATGCCGGTCCCTTCCGCCTTCGTCGTGAAGAACGGATTGTACAGCTTGTCGGCGATCTCCTCGGAGACGCCGGTTCCCGTATCGGCGATCTCGATCTCGACGAAGGCCGGATCCGCCGCCTCCCGCAGCCGGACGCTGACGCTTCCCCCGGACGCGCACGCCTCGATGCCGTTCAGCGCGATGTTGAGCACGACCTGCTTGATCTGGTCGCCGTCGAGGATGCAGCGGTCGTCCGGCAGCGAGCTCTCGAAACGTATCGTCACGCCGGCCTCCCGCGCGCGGTCCTCGACGAGACGGAGGGCGTCCTCGACGATCCCGCCGAGCGCCACCTCGATCTGGCGCGGGGCGATGGGCCGCGCGAAGTTGAGCAGGCTCTTGATGATCCCGTCGAGTCTCGCGATCTCTTCGAGTATGACGTCGATGTACGCGATACGCTCCCGGTCGCCGGCGAGCTTCTCCCTGAGCACCTGCGCGGTCGTCGCGATGCCCGTGAGAGGATTGCGGATCTCGTGCGCGACCCCGGCGGAGAGCTCCCCGAGGGATCGAAGCCGGTCGGCGCGACGCAGTTCCTCCTCCATCCGTTTTTCCGCCGTCAGATCCTCGAACACGACGATCGCGGTGCGTCCGTGATGCTCGTCGCGCTTGACGAGAGCGGTATTGAGCCGCACGGGGAACGATCGTCCCCCCGCCCGCGCGAGGAGACATTCGTAAGAGCAGCTCCCCTCCCCGCGCGCGAGCAGGTGCGCGAAGAGCGAACCGGCGCCGAAGGGGTTCGCGAAGATCTCGTCGAGGGGCCGGCCGAGAGAGGCGCTCCCCGCGAGCTCCCGCGCGCGCTCGTTGAGAAACGTCACGAGGCCCGCGGCGTCCGTCGTGAGAACGCCGCCGTTCATGTTCTCGAGAACCGTTTCGTTGAAGTCCTTGAGCTGCCGCAGACGGCTGATGTTGACCGCGTTCGCGACCTCCTCGGAGAGGATCGTCTGGATCGTGTTGATGAAATGGTAGTCGTTCACGTAAGCCTTCCGCGACCGGTACGGTTTGCGGACGACGAGGAATCCGAGCCAGCGGCTCTTGTACAGCAGCGGCACCGAGGTATGCGCCCAGCGGACGGTCATCGACAGGCACGTGCGGACGCCGTCCGGCGCGGCGCCGTCGAGGGCGAAGATCTCGGTCGGCAGGAGATCGCGCCGCTGCCACTCCGCGAGCCGCTCGATCGCGGCGTCGAGAAACGGCGTCTCGAGCTGGTAGGCCGTCCGGACCTTGAGCTCGAGCGCGTTGTTGCTGAACAGAAGCAGCGCGGCGCCCTCCGCCTCGAGGTATTTGCAGAACGCCATGAGAAATCGATCGAGCGCGTCGCTCCAGTTCTCGTTCGAGCTTATGTCGCGGCCCATCTGGTACAGCACGCGAAGCCGCGTGACGTGGCGCTTGAGGGACTCGTTCGCGCGCCGAAGCTCGTCGTTGATCGAGGCGAGCTCCCGCGCGAGCGCCTCCTTCCCCTCCTCGAGCTTGCGGTTTCGCGCCTCGAGCCGCGCGAGCACGCTGTCGCTCTCTCTCCGCAGCCGCGCATGCTGAGCGGCGGCGTCGACCGCTTCCCCGATCCTCGCGAGATCGAACGGCTTGAGGATATAATCGAACGCGTTCAGCCGGAGCGCCTCGATCGTGCTTTCGATCGACGCGAACGCCGTCATGATGATGCACGCGATCGAAGGATTGCTTTCCGAAAGCGGCGCGAGGAGCTCGATGCCGGCGCGGTCGGGGAGCTTGAGATCGACGAGCGCGACGTCGAAGCGCTCCTCCCCCGCCAGCCGAAGCGCGTCCCCCGCGGTCTCCGCCACGGCGACGCGGTACCCGCGGTCCGCGAGGAACTGCGAGACGATCTCGAGGATCGCGGGCTCGTCGTCGACGATCAGAACGGAATCGGGCGCGTGATTCGACCGGTGAGCCATCCAACACCTCTCGTGTGCGGGAAGAGTGCGTCTTCAGCCGGCGAGCCTCGATCGGACGAACCGGTCGAGGCTCTTGAGCGAACTCTCACTCACATAGGTGAACAGTATGGCGACCCGGTAGAGAGAGAGTGCGGGATCCTTCGTCTCGGGCTCGACGCGAACGACGATGCCGTCGCACGTCACCGCCGTTTCGCCGCGCTTCGGATCGGGATCGGGCACGTGAAGTTCGAGCCGGACTTTCGTCAAGGGCGCCATGAAATACGGCGACTCGAAGTAGATGCCGCTCGTGCTGATGTTGAGCGCTCTGCCCTTCGCCGCGGCGGGACCGCCCGTGACGGTGACCGCGAGGTTCGCTTCGACCCGCTGCGCTGTCCGTCGTTCCGTGTGCATCATGGGACGCCGCTCTATCTCCCGTCATCGGTGGAAAACAAACTCAGCGTATTTTCTTCTTATGCCGATTCTTGCGGAGACGTTTCTTTCGCTTGTGCGTCGCGATTTTTTTCCGTTTCCGCTTCTTTCCGCTTGGCATGTACCCTCCTGTCGGCCGGTCGCGCGCGCGCTCCGGCGGTACGGGGCTCGCGAGGAGCCCGCGGCGCGCCGCCCGAGCGCGGGCGGGCGCGATCGAAAGAGGCCGTTATGTGTTGACGAGCGCCTTGAGCTCGTTCGATGCCTTGAAGTACGGCACGAGCTTCGCCGGCACTTCGACCGCCGTTCCCGTGCGCGGGTTGCGCGCCTTGCGCGATTTGCGGCTCTTTACCTTGAAGCTGCCGAATCCCCGGAGCTCAACCTTATCCCCTTCGGCGAGCGCCTTGATGAGATTTTCGATGATAAGGTTGACGACGATGCTCGTGTCCTTTTTGCTGAGTCCGGTTTCCTTCGAGATTTCCTCGACGAGATCTGCCTTTGTCATAAACCGTCACCCCGCTCCTTGATTTACGGTCCCCGTCGGAGTAGCGTTCTCGATCAGGCGAAACGCGACGCGAATGAGCATGCGTAACGTCTTCATATTGCTAGCACAAAGCCGATTGCCTGTCAAAATATATTTTTGGAGCGCCGGGCCTGCGGGAGCTCAATCGAGTTGTTGCGCGGATCGCGGCATCTGTGGTATCATAAAATAAAGTTCCCCGTTCGTACCGTGTACCCCTGTATGGTGGGTTTCAGCAACACGTGAGGATGTGAAACACCTCAGGGACAAATCACGGGTAAACAGGGAACTTTCCGCGTGCATCGACGCGGACAATCAAGAGTCGTGCCATTCCCGTCCTCCTCTCGGGCCGCACGGCAACGCGCGTATCGGCAATGAATTACAGCGGCGCCGAAGCGCGTTCCATGCCGCCGCCGCGCGACGCGCTCGTGCGCGCGCGTTGCCGCCGGTATCGTCGCATTGCGATTTACACGATGGGAAATGTGCGTCGGGCGCTTCGCGCCGAGCTATGCGCGCGTTCGCCGCTCGCGATACGCGCGGAGATAGCGTCTGCATCCGGGATCGACGCCCGCGATCGCGGAGGCGGCCGCGAGCGATCGC
>JAGUZZ010000255.1:0-3696 GCA_020060525.1 bacterium
GCGAGCGATCCGCCGCGGGCGCCCTCGCCGGGGAGCGGCCATCCCGGCCGCTCGCGCCCTTCGAAATCGAACGCGTGTATATCGCCCCCGACGCGGAACAGGATCTCGGGATCGCCGTCGCCGTCGATATCCCCGGCGACCGGAGGCGCCGCCGGAACGGCCCCGTACGCCGATGCGACGGCCGCGTCGATTGCGACGGGCCACCCGCGCGCGGGAACGCCGAATCCCGACAGGAGATACAGATGCCCCTCGTCCCTGAGAACCGTCTCGAGCGTTCCGTCGCCGTCGATATCGGCGAGGATGGCCGCCGAAGGCCTGCTCCCCCGCAGCCGGGCGCGCCGCACGGTGCCCCCGTACTCCGCGTAGCAGAGCCCCCAGCCGGGGATCGCCGCGACCGCCTCGTCGAGGCCGTCTCCGTCGATGTCGCCCGTCGACAGAACGAGGAGCGTCCGCGGCTCCGGAGCGGCGACGGCATCCGAGGTTCTCATCGCCGTGGGGTTCGGGATTCCGACGAGCGGCAGAAAATGAAAGCGCAGAACCCCCTCGCTGAAGACGGTGAAATAGATGCCCTCGATCACGACGACGGGTCCTCCGCCGGAGGGCCATCGCATGACGCCGAGCGCCGGCGTCGATGCGAGGCGCCCTCTCGCGAGCGCGATCTCGAATCCGTCGATCCCGCGCTCGATCCAGCCGGCGCCTGGTGTGATCCCCTCCCACCCCCTGAGGAAAAGAAACGTGCTGTCCGCGGTGGAGCTCAGAGCGAGAAGCGCATGATCCGACGGCTCGCCCCCTTCGATGAGCATGAGCGCCGACGCCCGGTCCCCCCGGAGCTGGAGCGTGTGGGGCGTTCCGTCGTCGTCTATGGCGTACGGCGCGCCCGACAGCTCGTAGGCGTGGAGAACGCCCGCGAGCGATACGGCGTACACGACCGGCCCTCGCGGAGGCGCCGCGGAAGCGACGACCGGCGCCGCGATCCATGCGGCTCCCGGCTCGCGGACGATCTCCATGGCATTCCCGTCCCAGCCCTGCGATCCGGCGACGGCGAACCAGAGCGAGCCCGAGTCCGCGGCTATGACGACGCCCCCGCCCGCGGTGACGCCGAGCGGGATGACGATCGGACTCGACAAACCGGGGCCCGCGGGAAACTCTCCTCTCGTGAAATCGATCCCGAGCGAGCACCGCACGGAGAACGTCATGAAATGCCCGGGGGCGGATATTCCGGATAGAGCGATCCCGCTCGGCGCGCCGCCGTTCGTGCGGCTCGAGGGATCGGTGTCCCCCGCGAAGCGGTCGTTGTTGCCGGCCCGGTACGAATCGTAGAAGCTCCCGAACGAATAGCCTCCGCCCGGACGGTCGAGATCCTGGATGCCGTCGGCCTCTTCGAGGTCGACCCCCTTGAAGAGGCGATCGTCGTTCGGATACCCGCCCGCCTCGAGCTGCCGGCGTATCGCGGTCTCGTCGACGTGCCATATGAGAAGGCCGCTCCCCGTCACGACGCTGTCGGGCTTCGGCCGCAGGTTGGATGTCGCCGTGATGAAGAAATCGAACTCGGCGCCCCGGAGCGTGTCCTCGTTTTCCGGGATCCCGTTGCCGTCGAGATCGATAAAATCGAACCGGCCGTTGAAATTCGCGTCGTGAACCCTGTTCTCGACGAGAAAGTACTCCGAGGGGTTGACGACGATCTTGACGAGGCCGGTATCGAACGGCGACGACGTGTTGACGTCCCCGAGCCTGAGGTTCGCGTCGCCTGAAACGACGAGCGGCGTCGCCCACCCCATGAGGAGCCGGTTGAACGCCGAGGGGAACGCCGGAACGAACCCGAGCGCGTTGTAGATGCCGTACCCCATGAGATCGAAGTTGCCGCATCCCTGCGAATCCGGGAACTCTCCCGGCGTAGTGTCGAAGAGCGGCACCATGCCGAGGCGCAGACCGACCTGGTAGGCGTAGATGCCGAGCGAGCCGAAGGTATATCCGTCCTGCGAGCTCTCCTCGGGCCAGACCATGAGGTTGTCGAGGTAGAGCGTGTCCCCGGGAGCGCCGTCGTTCGTGGGAACCCCCGCCGTGCCGAGCGTGTCCGCGAGCGCCTCGGCCATCTCCTCGGGATTCACGAACCCCGAGTAGATCTGGTACCGCGAGTCGTCGTTGAAATCGGTTTCCCGGCCCGCTCCGGCGTGGATCACGGCGACGGCGTCGTATCGGCTGAAATCGACCTCGTCGTCGCGCTCGAGCACGACCTTGACGAGTATCTCCGCCATCCGCTCCTTCCAGAGATCCTCCTCGCCGTAGTACGCCTCGCCCCTGTCGAGCGCGACGACGCCGGGCATGAGCTCGAGACGAAGATCGAAGATCCCGCGCGACGCGCCATCGTAGTACTCGGCGAGATGGCGCAGCTCGTTCGCGAAATAGAGCGAGTCGAGCCCCGCCTTGAAGGCGCGGTCGGCGAAGGAGACTCGGAACACGCACACGCGGAGCGAATCCGCGCGGGCGGCGGCCCCTCCGAGAAGACTTTCCACGGCGGCGCGCTGATACGGGCCGATGGCGCTCCCCCGGGGCGGCCCCGGCTTCGCAGCGGCGAGACCTTCGTCCGACGAGCGCGCGTCGCCGCTCGAGAGGAGCAGCGCGCAGAGAAGCGTCGATGCGGCGTGCGGTATTCGTTTCATAGGGCGATTATCTTACGCGGCCGGAAGAGTATACGCAAGGGCTATAAATAATCCGGGGAGAACGAAGTCCTCGTGCCGCCCCTGTACGACATTTGATTTCTTCGTTCTCCCCTTCGGCCGACCTTCGCGGGCAACACGAACCGTGTGAAGCGTATGCCAGCGCCTTACCCGGTGGTTCGTTGCGGAGACTCATCGTCCCGTGTCCATGTCGCCCTCTCAACGATGGGGGGAATCGCTGACCTTTCGGCCAAGGTCGTCGTTGTGCGCGTTGTCGGGCCGGGCATCGGTATCCTCGATAATGGCGAGGAGTCGCTCCCCGCGCCGCTGCCCGGTGCGGGCGGGGCGAGGTCGCGGTTTCCGGGAGCGGTCTGATACGCCCACCAGAAGGTGACGTAGCTCCCGGTAACCGCCGTCACGTACAATTTCGCGTAATGGTACCCGTCCGTCTCGACGAGTCTCACGATATAGCAATGGCCGGCGATCGCTTCGACGCTGCGCGTGGGCGACCAGCCCTCGACGGGCGCGTAGTTGATCGCGTCGAAGTCGCCGACGTACCCGTAATCCTGCATCTCGACGCCCGCGCGGTACGCGGCGATGATCGCGATGCCGCCCGCGCCCGAGAAATATATGTCCGTCGTCGAAAGGTTGTACGCCTGCGGCGTGTTGGTGCGGCTCGAAAGATCGTAGCCCGCGCTCGCCGGAAGGGACTCGAAATCGTACAGCGTGATCTGTCCTTCCGGCCGCGGCGTTCCGGTGACCTCCTCGTAGCTCAGATCGCTCTCGAGGCCGCCTTCGTCGAACGCCGTCACGGCGTAGTAGTGCCGGACGCCGTTCGCCGTTTCGAGATCCTCGAAGCAGAACTCGGCGGCGGTCGATCCGCCCGCGAACACGGTTCCGAGATAGGCGTACTCGCCGTAGTAGCTCGATCCGCGGTACACGTCGTACCCCTCGATGTCGCTCTCGGGGTTCGCCCACCAGCAGATCTGCACCGTGCCGTCGAGGTTGACGGCGTAGACGTGGCGCGGCGCCGAAGGAG
>JAGUZZ010000069.1:0-4403 GCA_020060525.1 bacterium
AATGCAATCACGCCCTCGAGTACGCGATCGATCGCGCGAACGAGATGCGGCAGCCCGTCGTCGTCTTCTTCGGCCTCGCGCCGGACTATCCGGAGGCGAACGCGCGGCATTACCGGTTCATGCTCGAGGGGCTCAGGGAGACGGAGCGCGCCCTCGCCGATCGCGGCGTGCGGCTCGTCGTCCGGCGGGGATCGCCCGATTCTCTCGCCGCCGCGATCGCGAAGGACGCCTCGCTCGTGGTCGTCGACCGCGAGTACCTGCGGCTCCCGCGCGAGTGGCGCTTCAGAGCGGCGGGGAAGCTCGAATGTCCGCTCGTTCAGGTCGAGACGAACGTCGTCGTGCCGGTCGAGGAGGCGTCCGCGAAGGAGGAGTATTCCGCGGCGACGATCCGCCCCAAGATCGCGCGGGCGCTCGGGCGGTTTCTCGCGCCGCTTCGCGAGCGCGAGCCTCGAGTCGCGTCGTCAGGCATGGATTTCCGCTCGCTCGATCTCTCGGATATCGACGCACTTCTCCGGCGGCTGCGCGTCGACGCGAGCGTTCCGCCGTCGCCCGTTTTCACGGGCGGCGCGTCCGAGGCGCGCCGGCGCCTGCGCCTCTTCATCCGGTCGAAGCTCGACTCCTACCCGAAGCTCCGCAACGATCCGAACGCCGCCTGCACCTCCGACATGAGTCCGTATCTCCATTTCGGGCAGATATCGCCTCTCGAGATCGCGCTCGAGGTGACGAAGAGCGGAAGCCCCGCCGCCGGGGATTACCTCGAAGAGCTCGTCGTTCGCCGCGAGCTCGGCGTGAACTTCGTCTATTTCAACGAGCGCTACGACGACTACGCGGCTCTTCCGGATTGGGCGCGGCGGACGCTCCGCGAACGCGCGCACGACCGCAGGGAGTATCTCTACCGCGCCGAGGATCTCGAAAACGCCCGTACGCACGATCCCTACTGGAACGCCGCGCAGAACGAGATGCGCGTCACGGGAAAGATGCACAACTACCTGCGCATGTACTGGGGGAAGAAGATCCTCGAGTGGATGCGGACGCCGGAGGAGGCGTTCGCGACGGCGCTGCGCCTCAACAACCGCTGGGAGCTCGACGGCCGCGGCGCCGGAGGCTTCGCGGGCGTCGCCTGGTGTTTCGGAAAGCACGACCGGCCGTGGAAGAGACGGCCGGTATTCGGCATGATACGCTACATGAACGAGGCGGGCCTGCGGCGGAAGTTCGACGCGGACGCCTACGCGAGCAGGATCGAGAAGCTCGGGACGGCGCTCCGTGATATATAACCGGTTGCGGGCAAAACCGTTGCGAGCGCTCGCGCGCGGCGCGGCGCCGAGGCTCGGCGCGCGTTCAAGGTCTTGACACCGCACGCGGGGGAATGCTAGCATTCTCCCCGCATCCGGACATTTTCCATTTGTTCCGGACGCGGATACCGTTTATCATTATTGTTGATAAACGGTTTACCTATTCGAATTCGATCGCTGGAGAGAGGAGCATGCGATGCTGAACATCGCAACCCGCGAGAAAGCTGGCGTGACGATAATCGATCTCGACGGTCAGATCGACGGCGGGCCGCTGTCCGCGAAGGTTCACGAGCTCATCAAGCAGAATCTCGCACAGGGCAAGAAGCAGTTCGTGCTCAATCTCGCGAAGGTCAAATGGCTCAACTCCCTCGGGGCGGGCATCCTCATCGCGGCGTACGTGTCGGCGAAACGGGAGAACGCCGTGCTCAAAGTCTTCGGCGTGAGCGACCGCGTCGAAACCGTGCTCAAGACCTGCGGTCTCATTCCGGAAGTGTTCGAAGTGTTCGCCGACGAAGACGGCGCGCTCAAGAGCTTCTAAGGGCTCGCGGAGCGCGCGGGGTTATCGCGAGGAGAAGGACAAAGCGATGAAGATCAAAACGAAAGACGTCAACGGAATCACGGTGCTCGACGTTTCGGGCGAGATGTACGGCGGCCCGGAAAACATGGAGCTGGTCAACGTCGTCTCCGAGCTCGCCAAGGAAAAGAAGCTCGATCTGCTGATCAACCTCTCGAGCGTGAAGTGGATCTCGAGCACCGGTCTCGGCATCCTCGTCTCGGCGAGATCGCGGTTCGCCAAAGAGGGCGGGACCATGAAGCTCTGCCATCCGAACGACCGGGTGCTCGGCATCCTGCAGGTCACCCGGCTCAACATGATCTTCGACGTGTTTCCCACCGAAGCGGAGGCGCTCGCGAGCTTCAAGAAGTAAGCGGCGCTCCGGCGTCCGGCCGCACGAGAAGAGTATCCGCCGGCGACGAGAGGCCTATCGCCTCGATTCGGTTTATTTCGACTCCGTGACGCAGAGCCACGCGGGCGAGGCGGCGATCATGTAATGGTCGCTCTCGTCGAGCGCGCGGGAGAACGCCGTGTCCTTGTGCTCGTCGAGCCAGACGCCGTTGCGCGAGATCACGACGAGGCGGTCGTTCCGCCGGTCGATGAGATAGAGCCTGCCGCCGAGATACGCGATGTCCCCCCAGCGGCCCGCCTCCTGCGCGTTCCCGCCGGCGCGCGCGTAGAAATCGAAGAAGTCGTAGTCGATCGCCCCGGCCGCCGTCACCTTGACGATTCGGCGGTAGTTGTCGTTGCCGTCGAAGACGACGTAGACCGCGCCGGTCGAGTCGATGCACATGCCCGCCGGTTCCGACGCGCCGACCTGGAGGGTAGCGAGCACCGTCTGGACCTCCGCGAGAGAGCGGCCGTCCCACGAAAGCCGCCAAAGGGTGTACGTGATGGGGCTGTTTTTCGTGACGACGTGAAAGTCTCGCGTGACCGGATCGACGGCCGCGTTTTTCCACTGGATCGTCGAGAAGGTGTGCGGGGAGACGATGAGCGACATCTCGGAGGGGGCGCAGTTGATCATCATCGGGCCGTTTTCCCAAAGCCCCGCGAGCACGCCGCCGGGGTTCGGATCGAGCGAGAGCGGGGACGGCTCGGCGTGCGCGATGTAGGCGTCGAGCGTGAAGGCCGTGTGGTCGACCTTTCGTATCTTGTAGAGCGACGATACGAACAGCTCCCCGCGCGAGCTGAATGAAATACCCTCGAGCATATCCTCCGTTTCGAGCACCTTCGTAATGGTCCGGGCTGCCGGATCGTAATCGATGATCACCGAGCCCGGGCTGCTCCGGAGAGCCGAGCCGGTCGACGCGATGAAGATGTGCGCGGCGGGCCAGCGGCACAGACGCTGCGGGTTCTCCTCGGGACAGGCGATCGCGTCGGCGTAGATCGTGAAGGTCGCGGTGTCGCCCGCGATGGCAGCGCGGACCGACTGCGTGCCTTCTCCCGGGCCGAGCGTGAAGGAGCACGAGGCGAGACCGTCGTCGTCGGTCACCGCGATCGCCGGCGTGACGACGGCGCCGGGGACCGACGTCGCGAACGACACCGGTACGCCGCTCTTCGAGTCGTTGAGAATGTCACGGATGCGGACGACGAGCGGATCGGGAAGCGAGGCGCCGGGCCTCTCGTGCTGGTAATCGCCGGAATAAATCACGACGTACGGATCGCCGAAGGTTTGGTCCTCGGGTTGCTCGTCGCATCCGAAGGAGAGCGCCGCCGCGAGCGCCGCCGCGGCGAAGAGAGCGATTCGAAGGGTTTTCATGGCCGCCTCCAGAGGTCGCGGGTGGGAGGCGCGGGGCAGCCGCCTCGCGCTTCGGCCACAATCTAGTTGAAGATAGCGCTTTCGCGCAACTATAATGCGGGGAGTATCCTTCGACATATCGTCATGAATCTCCTGGGCACCCATCGACGGGAGGTCGCGCGTTGAACGATACCTTCAGGTCGCCGTGGTTCGTGCGTGGCGACATCGACGGCTTCTTCGGGCTCGCCATCGACAACCTCATCCAGTTCCTGCTCATCGCGACGCTTTGTCCGGTCGTCGCGGGCATACCCGCCGGGTTCGTGTTCGCCCGCATCCTGCCGGGAGCGGCGATCTCGATCGTCGTCGGGAACCTCTTCTACGCGTGGCAGGCCCACCGGCTCGCGCTGCGCGAAAAACGCCGCGACGTGACGGCGCTCCCGTACGGGATCAACACGGTGAGCCTCTTCGCCTACCTTATCTTCATCATGGGGCCCGTCTACCGCGAGACGGGGAGCTACGACCTCGCCTGGAGGGCGGGACTCCTCGCCTGCCTCGGAAGCGGAATCATCGAGTTCGGCGGCGCCTTCGTGACCGACTGGCTGCGCCGCAACACGCCGCGAGCCGCGCTGCTCGCGACGCTCGCCGGCATCGCGATCACCTTCATATCGATGGACTTCGCGTTCAAGACGTTCGAACGGCCGCTGCTCGCGATGCTGCCGCTCGCCATCATCCTCGTGCAGTACTTCTCGCGCGTCCGGTTTCCGTTCGGGCTGCCGGGCGGGCTCGTCGCCGTCGCGTCGGGCGCGGCGCTCGCGTGGGC
>JAGUZZ010000111.1:0-4529 GCA_020060525.1 bacterium
CGCCGCGGCCGCCCGCGGAAACGCTCCCGCGACGCCGCCGCCCGCCCCCCCCGTCCGCGGAAACGCGAACAGGGAGAGCCCGGCCGCCAAAACGAGGAATGAGCGTGAATGTTTCATGGAACGTCCCGCCGCCGCGGAGCGATGAATATGGCGCGCCCGAGAGGATTTGAACCTCTGACACCCAGCTCCGGAGGCTGGTGCTCTATCCAGCTGAGCTACGGGCGCACCGTTCCTTTTCCGAGCAGCTCCTCGGCGAGCTCCGTCCGGAGCTTGCCGTCGCCGCCGAGCATGCGCGAGATTTCGGCGACTCGTTCCGGACCCTCGACCGGCGAGGCCGAGGCGATCGTCCTTCCGCCCCGCACGCGCTTGCTGACCTTGATATGAGTCGCCGCCCGCGCCGCCGCCTGCGGAAGATGCGTGATGCAGATGATCTGGTATCTCCCGGCGAGCTCCGCGAGCCGCTCGGCGACGACGCCGCCGAGATCGGCCCCGAGGCCCGCGTCGATCTCGTCGAAAATGAGGGTCGGGATCCGCCTGTCCTCGACTTGAAGCTTCTTGAGGACGAGCGATATCCGCGACAGCTCCCCTCCCGAAACGACGTCGGCGAGCGGATGCATCTTCTCGCCGACGTTCGTTCGTATCATGAACTCGACGCTGTCTCCGCCCCTCGGAGACAAATGTATTTGAACGCCGGCGTCTTGGAAAGCGTTATTTTCGAGCGGGGCGACGCGCGTTTCGAAGAGCGCTCCGGCCATCCCGAGCCTGGCGAGCTCGGCGGTCACGAGGCGGTCGAGAACCTTCGCGGCCGCCTCGCGCTTGCGGGAGAGCTCGGCGAGCATCGGGCGGAGATCTCGTTCGGCGGCTTCGCGCGCGCGGCGCGTCTCTTCGATCTCGGCGGAGCCGCCGTCGAGCGACCGGAGAATGCCCGCGATCTCGTCGCGTCGCGCCATGAGCCCGGTCACGGAGAGGCCGTGCTTGCGCATCGCCCGCTGAACGGCGGCGAGGCGCTCCTGAAGCCCCTCGAGATCGCTCCCCCCCTCTTCGACGCTTCCCCGTTCGCGCGCGAGGCGCCGGGAGACGTCCTGCACGGACGCCCGCGCGGCGGCTATCTCCGCCGCCGCCTCCTTCCACCCCGGATCGACGGACGCGAGCGAATCGATCGCGCGCGCGGCGCGCGCGAGGCGGTCGATCGCCGAGGCGCCCTCCCCCTCGAGAAGCTCGATCGCCTCTTCCAGCGCCTCGACGAAGCGCTGACGGTGGGTGATGCGCGCGATGCGCGCCTCGAGATCGTGGTCGAGATCGTTCTCGAGACGGAGCGTCTCGAGCTCGCGGAGCTGGAACCGTAGGAACTCCTCCTGCGCGCGGTGCTGCTCGGCTTCCGCGGCGAGCGCCGCGAGGCGACGGGAGAGCTCGACGTACCGCTCGATCGCCCGCAGGCACGCCTCGAGCGTGTCCCGGTACCCTCCGCGGGAATCGAGGTGAACGATGTGGGTCGCCGGATCGAGAAACTCCTGCTGGCGGTGCTGACCGTGGAGCTCGATGAGCGCTCCCGCCGCCTCCTGCGCGGCGGCGACCGTCGAGCTCATGCCGTTGATCCAGATCCTGTTCCTGCCGTCGGCCCCGAGCTCGCGTTTGATCGAGACTTCCCGCTCCCCCTGCGCCATGCCGAGCGTCCGCCGGAGCTCCATGCCGGGCTCGACGGCGAACACACCCTCGACCTCGAGGCTCGAGGCGCCCGCGCGAACGAGGGATCGCCGCGAGCGGGCCCCCGAGAGGAGCTCGACCGCCGAGAGGATGATCGATTTTCCCGCTCCCGTCGAGCCGGTCATCGCGTTGAGCCCCGGGCCGAACCGGATGACAGCGTCCTCGACGACGGCGAGGTTCCGAATGCGCAGCTCGAGAAGCATCACCGCACCTCCCCCGTCAATGGTCCTGCCGAAGGACCCCTCCCCACCTCAGTTTTCGGCGAACGACGTCGTAGAACCGGTACCCCTCCCTCACGACGAGTTTCGTCGGACGCTCGTCGCGGCTGCAGAGCACCCGCTCTCCGGCCCGCAGAGGACAGGAGAGCTGTCCGTCTATCGTGAGAAGCGTCTCCTGCCCCGCCTCGACGATCTCGATCGTGAAGCGCTCCGCCGCGCTCACGACGATCGGCCGCACCGACAGGGAGTGCGGACACAGCGGGGTGATGACGAACGCGTCGAGGGTCGTCGGATTGACGATGGGCCCCCCCGCCGCGAGGGAATAGGCGGTGGATCCCGTCGGCGTCGACACGATGACCCCGTCGGCGAGATACTCGCCGAGAACCGTCCCGTCGATCGTGGTCCGCAGATGGATCACGCGCGAAACTCCCACGCCGTGGACGACGGCGTCGTTGAGGGCGCTCCACCGTTCGGGGGAGCTTCCCTCGCGCTCGACGACGGCCTCGAGACGCATCCGCTCCTGAATCCGGTACCTGCCGGCGAACAGATCGGCCACGGCGCCCGGAGGGTCGTCCTCGGTGAGGAAACCGAGGCTCCTGAGCTTGATGCCGAGGACCGGGATCCCTTCGTCCGCGACGAGGCGCGCCGCGACGAGCAGGGTGCCGTCTCCGCCGAGGGCGCAGACCGCGTCGCATCCGGCGAGCGACGACACGCGCCGCATCCGCCCGGCCGGGGCGAGCTCCGCCGCCTCCTCGAACGCGAGAACCTCGACCCCCCGCGGAACGGCGGCGAGAACCGCGGCCACCGCGTCCCGTATGTCGCGCTTTCTCACGTTCGCGACGAGACCGAGCGACGTGACGTTCATGAATCGCCTCCTGCCGCGCGCCCCGCGCGCGGACCGACGAGAGCTTTGACCCGGTCGGCGATCCCGCCGGGCGAAAGACCGAGCTCGACGAGAAGCTCGTCGCGCCGTCCGTGGGGCACGAAACGGTCCGGCAGCCCCGCCGCGGCGACGGCGTTGCGCAGCCCGCGCGAGGCGAGAACGTCGAGCACCGCTTCGCCGAATCCTCCTTGCAAGGCGCTCTCCTCGACGACGAGTACGGGCGCGCCCCCGGCCGCAGCGGAGGCGATGAGATCCGCGTCGACCGGCTTCACCCACCGCGCGTCGATCACCGCCGCCGACACTCCTTCCTTTGCGAGCGCCTCCGCGGCCTCGAGGGACGGAACGACCATCGATCCGACGGCGACGATCACGGCGTCCCCGCCCCCGCGCAGCAGCTCTCCCTTTCCCACGGCGACGGGCGCGCGCCCGCCGTCGTCGCCCGAAACCGCGACGCCGCGCGGGAAGCGGATCGCCGTGGGACCGCTCTCGTACGCGAGCGCGGCCTCGAGCATGGCGCGCAGGTCCGCGGCGTCCCGCGGCGCCATGACCGCCATGTTCGGTACGCAGCGCAGGTACGACAGATCGAAGGCGCCGTGATGCGTCGGCCCGTCCTCGCCCACGATCCCCGCCCGGTCCAGCACGAAGCGGACCGGCAGGCGCTGGAGCGCCGTGTCGTGAACGAGCTGATCGAACGCGCGCTGGAGAAACGTCGAGTAGATCGCGACGAACGGTTTGAACCCCTCCCGCGCGAGGCCGGCCGCGAACGTCACGGCGTGCTGCTCGGCGATGCCGACGTCGAAGAAGCGGTTCGGAAACTCCCGCGCGAACGCCGCGAGCCCCGTTCCCTCGGTCATCGCCGCCGTCACGGCGACGACGCGCTCGTCGCGGCGGGCGAGCTCGATGAGCGCGGCGCCGAAGACGTCGCTGTAGGTCGGGCTTCCCGCGGCGGCCCGCGATCCGCCCGTTCCGGCGTGGAAGCTTCCGACGCCGTGGAATTTTTCCGCGTTCTGCTCGGCGAAGCAGTATCCCTTCCCCTTCTTCGTCATGACGTGCAGCAGCACCGGGCCCGGGACGCCGCGGATCTCCGCGAGCGTTTCGACGAGCAGCGGGAGGTCGTGGCCGTCGAGCGGCCCGAAATAGCGGAATCCGAGCTCCTCGAAGAGGATCGTGGGCACGACGAGGTTCTTGATGCTCTCCTTCATGCGGCGGGCGAGCCGCCGCGCCCCGCCGCCCGCTTTCGGGACGCGCCCGAGGAGCTCCCATACGTCGGCCTCGAATTGCAGGTAGATCTTCTTCGTCGTTATCTTCGTGAGATAGCGGGCGAGCGCACCGACGTTGCGCGAGATCGACATCTCGTTGTCGTTGAGGATGATGATGAAGCGGTTCCTCTTGAGATGGCCGGCCTGATTGATCCCCTCGAAGGCGAGGCCGCCGGTGAGCGCGCCGTCCCCGACGACGCTCACGCAGTAATGGTCCTCGCCGCGCAGGTCGCGCGAGACGGCCATGCCGAGCGCCGCCGAAATCGCGGTGCTCGCGTGCCCGACGCCGAAGGAGTCGTAGTCGCTCTCGAAACGGTTCGGAAATCCGCTGATGCCCTTCCGCGTGCGGAGCTCGCGAAACGCCTCGCGCCTTCCCGTGATGATCTTGTGCGCGTAGCTCTGATGGCCGACGTCCCAGACGATCCGGTCGCGGGGGGAATCGAAGACGTAATGAACGGCCAGCGC
>JAGUZZ010000340.1:0-5771 GCA_020060525.1 bacterium
CACGGCGTTCTCCTTGTCGGTGACGGCTTCGAGGACGCCGATCGAGACTCCGTTCGAGGTCTTGCCCGTGATCTTCGCCGCTCCGAGGATCGTCGTGAACCGCGGAGAGTCTTCGTAGAGCCCTTCCGTGTCGATGAAACGCCGCGAATCGAGCGCCGAGAACTGCGGCGCGCGGCCGATGCGCCGCGAGTAGAAAAGCCGCTCCGAATCGCTGTCGCCGAACATGAGACGGTACCGGAAAATATTCGCGCCCTCCATGAAGAAGGGACGTTTCTCCTCGAAATACGATTCATAAGCGGTGAGGTTGAACTCCGAGGGGTCCTGCTCGACCTGGCCGAAGTCGGGGTTGATCGTCATGTCGAGCGTGACGTCGGTCGTGAGGCGATACTTGAGATCGGTTCCGATCCGGCCGCCCGGGCTCGCATCGGCGCGGAAGGGATCGCCGTCCGCGTCGCCGTACGCGTCGACGCTTCCGACCGCGTAGGGGAGAAGCTCGAGCCTGCTCGGAGACGGGATACGCTCTATCCCCTCGATCCTGCCGAAAAGCGACACGAGCTGGTTCGCGCTCCTCGGGACGGGGTAGAGGAACGAGAGCTCGTCGCGGCGGCAGATCTCGCGACCCGCCTGAAAGCCCCAGGAATGAGTATCGCAGTTGTTCGCGAAGCGGAGCTGGCTCCAGGGAATTGCGAACTCCGCCGTCCATCCGTCCTCGTCGACTCGCGTCCCGACGTCCCAGACGGCGTCCCAGTTGCCGTCCTCCTCGGTATCGTTGAAAAAGAAGATGTCCTGCTTCGTGCCGGCCGGGTTCACGGCGAAGAAGAAGGCCGAGCGCTTGTCGTTGTAGCTGTCGAATCCGACGTAGATCCAGTCGGAGGGGGAGTCTCCGTCCCGGCGCGTCAGATGGCCGACGATCTTGCCGGGCTCCGAATCGTACGCTTTGACGCCTATATAGATGCAGCGGTCGTCGTAAAGCGCCCGGACCGTCGTTCTCTCCGTCGCCGGCCGGCCGTCGTAAGGTTCGTGCTGCACGAATCCCTCGACGGGCGGCGCCGCCGTCCAATCCTGCTCATCGAGTACGCCGTCGACGCGGATACCGCCGTTCGCCGCTCGAACGGCCTTCACGGGAGGCCGCGCCTTGGCGCAGGTCAAAATCGAGTCCTGCGCCGCTGATCCGCCGAGGACCGCGGCCGGGAACACGAACGCCGCCGCGAGCGCCGTCATGCATCGATGAATCGTTCGCGCCTTCATGGCTCCGCCTTCCATGTCGAATTCGCCAAGACGGCACCCCAAGGGACCATGCACTAATAACGAGCGGCGCGCCCCCGAGGTTTCATTATGAGACGGGTGCGTGAGGAGAAAACGGCGGCACGGTCGTCACCGCAGGACGATCGCCTTTCGAACGAGAGTAATCCCTTGATAGGAAAGAGAATAGAAATATACCCCGCTCGCCGTCCGTCCGGCGGGGGTCCAGGCGATCGAGTGCTGACCGCGGTCCATGCGGCCGCCCGCGAGCCGCTCGACGAGGCGTCCCGACGCATCGAAGACGGCGAGCTCGACGTCGCCGTCCCTGGGCAGGAAGAAGCGGATGACCGTCGACGGATTGAACGGATTGGGGAAGTTCTGCTCGAGGCGGACCGCCGGGACGGAGGCCGCGATCTCCGCCGTCTCGACGACCTCGATCGTGTCGCGCAGCACGAGCCCGTTGTGCGCCGTGACGCAGAGCTCGAGCCACGTCAGCGAATCGGGAAGGGCGCGGCTTCTCACGACGGCGACGTTTCCGGTTTCGTCGGCGACGCCGCGTCCGTACCAGGCGCCGTCGCGAGATAGGCAGGCGACGGCCCCCGGCGCGCCGGCGTCGACGGCGAACAGCGTATCGTTGCGGTCGATCGAAGGGGCGTATGAGGCGGCGACCGGCTGAGGCGTATCCGTCCACGCGTCGAGGGCGGGATCGCCGAGGAGGTTGCTCTCGTAGAAGCACCAGCGAACGGCGCCGGGCTCCCACTCGTCCGGGAGGTCGAGGAAGGGGACCGTCTCGTCCTTCGATCGTGCGTGCGCCTCGCCGAGGGTCGTATATCCCTCGCTGTAGGCCGCGTCGAGGAACTCGCGCATAAGATGGATCGAGGGCCCCGCCGTCGTCCCCTCGTTGAACCAGCCGTAGCGCGAGTTGCAGACGAAGGCGGAGGCGCAGTGGGCGATGGTGACGAAAAGCTCGCCGATGCAGTCGACCGTATCGTAGTAGCCGCTGACGCTCCGGTTGTCGAAGGCGCCCGCGTAGCATCCCGTCGAGAGAAAGATCGGGAATCCGGAAGCGGCGCCGTCGTTCGTGAAGACGGCGTCGGTGACGTCGCTCCGGCTCATGCGCATGACGTAGGTGTGGTTCGAGTGCCCCGCGTGGGCGAGCCAGTTCGCGCCGGCGTTGATCTCGGCGATCGCTTCGGCCTTCGTCCAGACGGCGCTCCTGTCGTATTTGCGCACGATCGAGAAGTCCGCCGGGACGCCGGTCGTCGTGAAGCCGTTGTCGGAGCGGGTGCCGACGAGGAGCTCCACCTCGTCGTCTCCGTACGTGAGGGGATCGTTCCAGAGCTTCTCGCCGAGGAGGAGAACGCTCCTCGCCTCGGAAAGGACCGGGGATTCCTGATACGCGATCGTTTTGGCGATGAAGGCGGCGACCTTCTCGGGGGTGTCGACCGGCGCGCGTCCGACAGCGACCTCGGCGTAGGGATCCTCCTCGCCGATCTCGCCCCAGAGAGCGTCGCCGTCCGAGTTCCACGCTCCGTCGAGCGCGGCGAAGTAGAGATCCGCCGGCATGCCTTCGTCGACGTAGATCTCCGAGGAGTGAACCTCGCCGTACAGTCCGCGGAACGGCACAATCCGAGCGTTTCCCGCGGCGCCGTCCCAGTCGCCCGCGAGCAGCACGTGGGTGACGCCGTTCTGGATATATTTTGCCCTGATACAATTCCGGATCTTTTCCGCCTCGTCGAGGCCGCCGTACGCGGCGGAGATCTCCTCGACCGTCATGACGACGGTGCGCATGCCGCGCCTCGTATAAAAGGCGCGGAGCGGCTCGAAGGCGCCGGCGAACTGCTCGCCCGTGACGACGAGGTATTCGAACTCGTTCGCGGGATCGCGGAGGGGCAAGGCGAGAGTCTCATAAGAGGCGATTGCGTCAGGATTGTCGACGACGCGGGAGAGGCGGCGGACGGTCTCGCGGTCCGCGCGGAGCAGCGCGAGCGCGTCGCGGGCTTCGGCGGCGGGCGAGGTTTCGATCTCTACCTCGACCGTCCGGTAATATCCGATCTCGTTCGAAGCCGGACGGTATTCGACCGGGCTCACGGCGCCGGATGCGATCGCGTGGCCGCGGAGGTAACGTGTTCTGAACGGGCCGTCTGGAGGCCGCACCCATCGATCGACCGCGTAGGCCTCCGCGCGGTGGAGAAAGCGCCGGTCTCCCGCCTCGAGACCGATGCCGGGGACGGGGAGCTGCGCCGGGAAGAGCCGGTGCGCGCCCGCGATCGGCGTCCAGTTCTTTCGGGCGATCCGCGCGCTGGAGACGGCGTGACCGGGGGGCAGAAGGATCTTCGCGCCGCGGAAAGGATAGGACGGCTCTCCGGGCCTTCCCGCCTGAGCGGCGCCCTCGAAAACGACGCGCGAGAACCCGCCGTCGAGCGCTTCGATCGACGGCTCGGCGAAGCGATAGACGACCCTCACGGTCGCCGCCATGGGACGAAGTGAAATCGCCGAGACGCACAGCATGAAGCACAGAAGGCCCGCAGGCACTTTCATGGTTCCTCCAGCGTGGTTGCCGTGATACCATCCTCCTCGCGTACCATGAAATTATACCATATGCGCAGCGTGGATATATACCGGCGACGCCGGCTCGGACCGGCGCTTTTTCTCGCGTGTCTCGCCGTCGCCGCAGGATGCTCGACAGGCGAGCGGCGGGAGGGCGAGCCGCGGGCGACCGCCCCCTCCCGCATCATCCACGTGTCTCCGCGCGGCGACGACCGCAATCCCGGCACCGCGACGCGTCCCGTCGCGAGCCTCGCGCGCGCTCACGAAATCCTGGAAGAGGAGAAGCCGCGGGCCGACGTCGTCGTCAAGGTCAGGAGCGACGCCGGCTCGTATCTCAACCAGAGCGTCCTCTGGATGTATTGCGTTCCGGGCCGTTCCGTCACGATAGAAGCGGATCCGCCCGGCGCGAACGCGATCTTCGAGGCGGACGACGACGCTCCGCGAAGGCCGTTTTTCACCTTGAGCGCGGCGCGCGGGGAGCCGACGCGCGTGACGCTCCGAAACCTCACCGTGAGAAAGTACTGCGGGCGCGCCGTCCTCTTCCTCGGCGACGCAGAAATCCGAGGCAACTGGAACGGCTCGAACGCGATCGAGGGCTGCGTCTTCGAGGATATCGGCAACGCCCGCCTCCCCGCCAAACCGATCGCGTATTCGGCGATCGGGCTCGTCAATTCGCGCAACAACACGATCTCGAACTGCCGGTTCACGCGCATCATGAACCATACGGTGGCCAACTTTCCGCAGCCGGACCGCGGGCGGGACGATCCCTCGCGCGGAATCGGCGACGATCATGCGCGGCTCTCGCGTCTCGGCGCCGGGAGCAATCCGAATATTCCCATCGTGGGGGTCTATCTCGCCCACTACAGCGATTCCAACCGCATCGTCGGGTGCGAATTCAGCCGGGTAAAGGGCGATCCGATCCGCATTCGGGACGATTCGAACCACACCGTCATCGAGGGCAATACCTTCGAGCTCGCCGGATGGAACGCCGTGGTGTCGACGTGGTACTGCGGCGCCTCGCGGGGGGAGTGCTACAAGGAGCTCGAGCCGGAACGGCCCTCTTTCGGAACGGTGTTCCGGAACAACGCGGTCGAAGGAAACTGGAAGGGCGGAATGCCGCGGCTGTATGACGATCTCGCGTCCGGAAGCGAAACGAGGGCCGCGGACGGCGGAAGAGCGATCGTTCTGGAGAACAACACCGTCGCGCCGTTCCGGTGATCGCGTCGGAGTCCGCTCTCGACCGCCTCCGTACCGATTATCTCATCAGCACGAGCGTGCGCGTTTCCGTTCTGCCGCCGAACGCGAGCGCGCAGAAATAGACCCCGGAAGCGACGGCTCTCCCCTTCGCGTCCTCCCCGTTCCATCGAACGCTGTGGGCGCCCCTCGCCATACGCCTCTCGGCGACCGTCTTCACGAGCTCTCCGCGGACGTTGTAGATTCTGACGCTCACGACTCCGTCGGCGGGAAGATGGAACGGGATCCACGTCGATGGATTGAACGGGTTCGGGTAGTTCTGGCCGAGCAGCAGCCGCGGCGGAGTCGCTCCGGCGGCCATATCCTCGACGTCCGTCGCGACGCCGATCGCTCCGAGGATGCGGAGCTTCCCCCAGCCCCACGTGTCGTTGTAGACCGCTCCGGTGAAGGCGTCCGTCGCGGCGTGGGACGACAGCAAGAACGCCACGTCCTCCATCGTCGCCTGCGGAAACGCCTGTTGGACGAGCGCGGCCGCCGCCGCGACGTGCGGTCCCGCGGCGCTCGTGCCGCTGAACTGGCGGTAGCTGCCGAGGGGATATCCCGCGCCGTCCTGCGACGTGCGCGTCGAGTAGACGTCGTAGTTGCCCGGCGAGGCGATGTCGAGAAGGTGGCGCCCGTCGATGCGCGCCCCGCGGCCGCTGAACGCGCTGATCTCCCCGACGGGGATCGATCCGCCCCCGGCGCCGCCGTATCCCTCGAATCCGCGGGTCGAGTAAGAGCCGTTC
>JAGUZZ010000198.1:0-3394 GCA_020060525.1 bacterium
AGCCCGCCTCCCGAAGCGGCGGCGAGGGCGAGCCGCCTGATGGCTTCCTCGCGGCTCTTGGCCGCGATCGCGGGAACGATCTGCCCCGGCGCGAACGAAACGACCTGCTCGACGCGGCGCCCTCGCCGCAGCGCGACCTTCATCCACGGCCCGAGGATCACCGACGAGAGCACGGCGCCGAGCACGATCGCGACAAAGACGACCGGCGTTATGACGCCGTACTCGAGGGCGAGGATGCCGATAACGATCTGCATCTCGCCGCCCGGGGTGTGCCCCGCCGAGATGAGATGGCGGCTCGTCCGGGGGTAGCGCGTGAGCCCGACGCCGACCCACGCGCCGAGGAACCGCCCGCCGACGCCGATCGCGAGCATGAGCGCCGTGAGCGGGAGATCGAGCTCGCTCAGAAAATCGATCTTGAGCCCGATCGAGGCGAAAAAGAGCGGCACGAGGACCGCTCGCACCATCTGCGAGATCGTCTGCCGGGTCTTCTCCGAGAGGTGCCGCGACTCGCCCGCCATGATACCGGCGATGAAGAAGCCGAAGAGCGCGTGCACGCCGATGAGTATCGTGATCGCGCCGCCGAGCATACCGAGGATCCAGATGAGCGTGAGGGAGGTGCCAGCCTGAGGGAGCTTGAGCCGCTCGATGAGGCGGAGCGCCCTATCCGTGAGCCGCTTCCCGAGCGTGAGGCTCGCCGCGGCGAAGGCCACCGTCCCCCCGAGGATGAGCGGCGCGCGGGCGGCGCTCATCCCGTCGCCCGTCGCGAATCCGAGTATCACCGCGAAGACGACCCACCCCGCGATGTCGTTGATCGTGAGGGCCGAGATCGTGAGAAGCCCCGCGTCGCTGCGATAGATGTCGAGCTCCTGCAGGATGCGCGCCGTGACGGGAAGCGCGCTGATCGTCATGATGGTCCCGATGAAGAGGCTGAAGAAGATCCGGTTGCCGTCCCCGCCGAGGTACCGCTCGGGAAGAAGCATGGCGAACGCGAAGGCGATAGCCATCGGGAGGACGAGGTCCGAGAGGGCGACGACGAGCGCCTCCCTGCGCTGACGCCACGCCGCCGAGAGGTCGGTCTCGAGTCCCGTCTCGAGGAGGAAGAACATAATCCCGAGCCACGCCACGGTCTCGAGCATGTTCTGCTGCGTCATGTCCGAGGGAAAGACGGCGCCGTGGAGCCCCGGCAGGAACCTGCCGAAGATCGTGGGCCCGAGAATGATGCCGACGAGAATCTCGCCCGTGATGGCGGGCTGGCCGACCCTCCGCAGCAGCAGCCCCGCCCCGCGCGCGAGCGCCAGCAGCAGGCTCACCTGCACGAGGAAGATGAGGATATTGCTCTCGTCGAGGTAGTGCATCGACTTCCTCCCGCTTTCGTGCAGTATAATAGCAGCTCCGGCAGGCGCAAAATGAAAACGGAGGCACATCTTCGTGACCGGCGCCTTGGCCTCAGAATCGACTTGCGTCGAAGTCGCGAAGCTCGCCGAATCCGATTGATCCCTGAAACTCCCCGTTCCGCAACGCTTTAGAGTGGCGTTCCGCGACCAGCCGTGGTATAATCGTATCCGTCTCGTGTCAATTCCGCTTCACATCGGTTCGAGAATGGAAAAGTGGCCGCGAATGATGCGCCGCGCCGGATTTCCATTCTCTCCTCTCGAAAAGGGGGCTTGCCCATGAACAGATACCGCGCCGTCGTTTTCGCGCTCGCCTGCATGGTTCTCATGATAATCGCGTTCCCGGTATCGGCCTACTGGGCGCAGAACGGCGTCTCACTCTGCGCGGCGTTCGGGTCGCGGCAGGATCCGCAGATGGCCCCGGACGGCGCCGGAGGGGCGATCGTCGCATGGTGCGACGAGCGGAATGGAAACGAAGATATTTACGCGCAGCGTGTCAATGCGGCCGGTGTGCCCTTGTGGGGAGATGGCGGAATCGCCGTCTGCACGGATTGGAGCTATCAAAGGAATCCCGTCGTCGTTTCGGACGGGGCCGGCGGAGCGATCATCGCGTGGCAGGACGACCGCGCCGGCAACAACGATATATACGCCCAGCGCGTGAACGCATCGGGGACAGCCCTCTGGATGGCCGACGGGCAGGCCATCTGCTCCGCCACGGGAAACCAGATGTTTCCGGAAATCGCGTCCGATGGGACGGGAGGTGCGATCATCGCGTGGATCGACTCCCGCAGCATATCCGACTACGACATTTACGCCCAGCGCGTGAGCGCGTACGGAACGATTATGTGGATGTGGGATGGGGCGCCCGTTTGCACGGCGGGAAATTTTCAAATGGACCACACGCTCGTCTCCGACGGGACGGGAGGCGCGATCATCGCGTGGAACGACCTTCGAAGCGGCAGCAGCTATGATGTCTACGCCCAGAGGATGAGCGACAGCGGCATCGCGCAATGGACGGCGGACGGCGTCGCGCTTTGCCTGAGGCCGCAGGACCAGATCTTCCCGGCCATCGCATCCGACGGCGCCGGAGGCGCCGTCGTGGCGTGGATGGACGCTCGATCAGGGTACTACGATATCTACAGCCAGCGCGTGAACGCTTCCGGCGCAGCGCAGTGGGCGGCGAACGGCGTCGCGCTCTGCGCCGCTTCATACGATCAAATATATCCCGCGCTCGTGCCGGATGGCTCGGGCGGCGCGATCGCCGCGTGGATGGACGCGCGCAGCGGCACCAACTACGATGTCTACGCCCAGCGAACAAACGCTTCCGGCGCGGCCCAGTGGACGGCGAACGGCGTCGCCGTCTGCACCGTCTCTTCCGACGAGAACGAAGTCCGTATCGCTTCGGACGGCGCGGGGGGCGTCTTTCTCGCGTGGAGCGACCTGAGGAGCGGGAGATTCGACATCTACTCTCAGCGATTGAGCGCCGCAGGAGTCGCGCAATGGACGGGAAACGGCATTCCCGTGTGTGCGGCCTTCGGAGACCAGTATCAGCCCCGAATCGCCGCCGACGGAGCGGGAGGGTTCATCGCCGCGTGGCACGACAGGCGGGCCGGCTACGACATATACGGCCAACTCGTCGATTCGCAAGGACGGACGGGCTATCTCGCACCCGACATCTACGCGGCGCGGGACGTTCCCGGGGATCAAGGCGGAAGCGTGTACCTATCGTGGTACGCGGCGCGAGCGGACCGCTTCAAAACCGGCGACGCGAGCTACTACTCCATATGGCGCGCCATCTCTCCCGGCGCGGCCCTGCTCGCGCTGGATGAGGGGGCATCCTTCCTCCGGACGCTCGCGGATCTCGATCCGTCGCGCGATGGCCCGGTCGTTCGAGTGCAGCGCGTCGGATCGCTCGAATACTTCTGGGAGCTCGTGGACTCTCAGGGCGCCTCCTACAAGACGGCCTACGGAAAGCCCGTCGCCACGCTCTTCGACTCGACGGG
>JAGUZZ010000190.1:0-5148 GCA_020060525.1 bacterium
CGGACGAGCCCCTCGTCGATGTCGACGCCGACGATCTCCGCGTCCGGCAGGAGCCGCGCGAGCACGGCGGATGAGGCGCCGGCGCCGCAGCCGAAGTCGAGCAACCGCTTCCCCGCGAACTCCCCGGCCGCGGCGTAGCTCAGCACCTCGAAGCGGATGTTGCGCTCGACGTATCGCGGATCCTCCTCGCGGAGTATCTCGTCGCAGAGAAAGGCCGGGCTCTTGACGGCGAGTATCGCCTCGACGAGGGGGACGGGATAGGCGGTCTCGCAGCTCGAGACGGGAACGAAGATCGACGGATCGGCGACGCGGACGGTCACCCGGCGCCTGCCGCCTCCCGTCTCCTCGACGTCGACGGATCCGTCGCGATGCGTCAGCGTCGCGCGGTCGCTCATACCGGTCCGCGCCTCCAGCGTACGGCGAGGAGGGCCGCGAAGACGGCGAAAACCGCCGCCGTGAGCCGGCCGAGCAGGGGATCCGCGTCGAGCGCGGGCGCGGACTCGGAAAAGAGATAGCTCCAGGTGTTGATGCTCGTGTGGAGCAGGAGCACCGAGAGCAGGCTCCCGCCGGAACCGACGTACACCCACGTGAAGATGACGGCGTTCGCCGCCACGAGAACCGCGAACACGAGGATGGAGGAGCCCTTCTGCGCCGCGCCCTCCAGCCAGAAGAGCGGCACGTGCCAGGCGAACCACATGGCGGCCACGGCGAGGCTCGCGCCGAGCCTGCCGCGCCGCTCGAGAAGCCGCGGGAGCGCGAAGCCCCTCCAGCCGATCTCCTCTCCGAGCGGTCCGCCGGCGAAGAAGATGACCGCGTAGTAGAACGGAAGCCGGGCGAGCCCGTTTCGAATCGCTTGCGTTTCGGATGCGACGTTCCTGCCGAGCGCGATATATATCGCGAGAGCGGCGGCGAAGAGGACGAGACATCCGGCGACGGCGAAGAGATACCAGCGGAGGCCGAATCGCGCCCGGAAGACCGGCCCGAACAGCGCGCGGACTCCCCGCCCTCCTCCGAGCGCGGCCGCCGTCACGACCGCGCCGAAAAAGGGCCCGAAGCTTCCCGACCAGTGCACGGGGAACGCGAACGGCAGGACGCCGCGCTGCGAGGCGATCATGAGCCCCCAGAGAGTCCACGAGAATGCGCAGGAGAGGATGAAAAACGCGGCGACGGGATGCCGCTCCATCGCTGAACGCATGCGCGCGCTCCCTCCCTCGTTACGGGGCCTCGGCCCGGGACGACGCGATCGCGGACGGCCGCTTCAGCGCTTCGCGCCCGAACCTTCGGCCGCGCTCCAAGCGTCGAGCTTCTTTTTGAATACGGCCGCGAGCGAATCGCCGGGGACGGCCTCGATGTAGCTCTCGTACAGCTCGCGGGCGTTTCCGCGAAAGCCGCGGCTCTCGTAGAGTCGCCCGAGATCGGCGAACACCCACGGCATCTCTCGCCGCACGCGGCCCTCGTCGATGCTGACGAGCTTCTGCAGGGCCATTATTTCGCCGTCGCCGTCCCCCATGTCGCGGTACGCGCGGAACAGGATCGTGTAGAGGCCGAAATCCTTCGGCCGCGCGGACGAGATCTTCCTGAGGTAGGTGGCGGCGTCGAAGGGCCGCTTGGCCGCGTAGAAGAAGACGCCCTTCTGGTAATCGAGCTCGCCCTCGCCGAGAAGCCTCTCGAGCTCTGGCGTCTCGAGGATCTCGAGGCCCGCCGCGATCTTTCCCTCAGCGCCGAGCACGCGGGCGAGCTGGAAGAATCCGCGCAGGTATTCGCGGTCGAGGCGGTACGCCTCGAGAAGCGCGGCGCCGCTCTCGGTCCCCTTCTCCTGGAATCCGAGCGTGAGCGCGAGCGCGAAATGATCACCCGCGCCCGCGCCGCCCGCGGCGATGATCGAGCGATAGAGCGCCTCGGCCGCGGCGTACCGTCCCGCCCTGATCGAATCCTCAGCCTGGATCATCGTCTCGTACTTCCCGGCGGGAGGCGGCGCGAGGCTCTTCGGATCCGCGAGCGTCTCGGCGATCACGGCGGCGTAGTACCTGAGATCCATCGGGACGTCGTTGCCCTGCGTCGCGCAGTTCACGGTGACGAGACGGGCGCGCACGCCCGCCCCGGCGAGGCTCCGGAGGAACGCGAGGAGCGACCTCGTGCCGGTCCGGTAGGAGCGATCCAGCGATGCGAGGAGCTGGAAATAGTTGAGATCGATGTCGACGAGGGCCGTTTCCTTCGGCCCGAGGGACAGATCCTCGAGGCGCGCGATCGCGAGCGGAATCCCCGCGATCGTGCCGGTGACGATCTTTCCCTCCGCCTTGAATTCCCCCACCGCGGCGGCGGGGAACCGCCGCCGCTCGATGAAGAACGCCCGGTACGTCTCGGGAGGCTCCTCGGACGTCGGCTTCGCGGAGGGGATCACCCACACGACTCGCTTGTACATCCCGGCCATGTAGCCGACGGTGGCGACCGCGCTCCGCTCGATCATCGGCGATATCGAGCCGAGCGCGTTCACGTCGCCTTTCCGCAGACGACTCGCGACGGCAGCGACGCTGTCGACGTGGCTCTGGGGAAAAACGCCGAGGTCGTCCCCTGAATCGACGTGCACGAGGACGTCGGCCCTCGCCTTCGCGTCGGTCCACACGCGCAGCGCGTCGACGTTGTTCTCCACCGCGTACACCCTCTTGACCGGCTGCTTGCCGATCGTCGGGGCGCCGCCGCATCCGGCGACCGCGGCCGCGGCGATCGCGAGGATGCACGCCGCCATCGCCGAGAGACGTCCTCTGTGGCTTCGCGCCCCGCATCGTGCTCTCGATACTCTCATACTCTCTCCTCGCTTCAACCGGCTTGTCCGCAACTCAATATCCCATAATAGGAAAAGCGGTGCGCCCTGTCAATCGCGCCCATGCGCCGCGCCGGAGCCTTTGGGGATCTTCTTCGGTTGCTTAATCGAAATTGCCCAGTGACGAGGATTCTGCTACGCTGAAATCCGCCTTCGGGAGACACGCCATGCCCATTCATCGACATTCGTTCGCCGGAAGTCGCTTCCCGCTCGCTTTCGCGCTGATCTTCGTCTCGGCGCCGCCAGCATCCGACGCCGTCGCGGGCTGGGTACACGACGGCGCATCCGTGTGCACGGCCTCGGGCGCGCAGACGCAACCCGCGATCGTCCGGGACGACCGCGGCGGGGCGATCATCGCGTGGATGGACGGCAGAGCGGGCTCGTTCGATATTTACGCCCAGCGGATCGACGCGCGGGGAGACGCGCGCTGGAGGGACGGCGGCGAGCGGATCTGCTCCGCTTCGACGCTCTCGTTCCGCCTCGTCTCCGACATGCGCGGCGGCGCGATCGTCGTCTGGGAGGACGCGGGATTCGGGTCGGCGGATATCTTCGCGCAGCGCATAGACTCGAGCGGCGTTCTCTGTTGGGCGTCCGGCGGTGTTCCCGTATGCGTCGCTTCCGGGGAACAGAGCTCTCCGAGCGCGGAGAGCGACATCGAGGGCGGAGCGTTCATCGCGTGGACGGACTTTCGCGGCGGCAGTCGATCGGACGTCTACGCGCAGCGGATCGATGCTGACGGCATGCCGCGATGGACGGTGAACGGAGTCGCCCTGTGCGCGGCGGCGTCGGACCAAACCGACAGCAGGATCGTCCCGATGAGCGACGGCGACGCGATCGCGGCGTGGCGGGACTTGCGATCCGGTCTCCAGTGGGACATCTACGCGCAGCGAGTTCTCCCGACCGGTTCGCCGGCTTGGACCATCGACGGCATCGCCGTATGTCTCGCGGCGGGCCACAAGCGCGTCTTCGAGCTCGCTCCGGACGGGGCGGACGGCGCGATCGCCGCTTGGAGCGACCAACGATCCGTTGCCGCGGATATCTACGCGCAGAGAATTTCCGGAGCCGGCGACACCCTGTGGAGCGCGGACGGCGTTTGTGTTTGCGGCGCCGGATACGGCCAGACCAATCCCCGCTTGATCCCCGATCAGGAGGGCGGAGCGATCGTCGTCTGGGAAGACTGCCGGCGCGATAACTACCTGCCCGATATCTACGCGCAGAAGATCACCGGCTCAGGCCTTGCCGAATGGGAAGAGAACGGCGTGCCTCTCTGCACCGCGAAGGGCGGACAGTATCGACCGCGGATCGTGGGTGACGGCGACGGCGGCGCAATCGCCGGCTGGGTCGACGACCGTTACTATGAAATCCCGGGGCAGCCGTACGATATCTTCGCGGCGCGCGTCCTCCCGGACGGCGGGCTCCCCTGGCCGAGCTACGCCGGACGGATATGCCTTATGACGGGAAGCCAGGACGACCTGCGGCTCATTGCGGACGGGGCCGGCGGGGCGATCGCGGCGTGGACGGATTACCGCGGCGCCGACGCCGACATCTACGCGCAGAGGCTCGACGCCGGCGGCAATCCCACGGCGACGTCGCTCCGCGGTTTCAGCGTCTCGGCGAACGAAGGAACGATCGAAGTCGTCTGGAGCCTCTCGAGTCTCGACGAAGGGGCTTCGTTCCGCGTGTCGAGATCGCGCGGTTTGTCGGATGATTTCGGCGAACTTTCGGCCGCGATCGCGGCAGACGGGCTTTCGTTCTCTTTCATCGACCGCGAGGTCGATCCCGGCGCGAGCTATCGCTATCGAGTCGCCGTGATCGTCGGCGACGAGCGCACGACGTTGTTCGAAACCGGAGAGATCGCCGTCCCGTCGCCGCGCTTCGCGCTCCTCGGGAATCACCCAAATCCATTCAATCCGTCGACGACGATACGCTACTCGATCTCGGCGGAATGCCGCGTTACCCTCGCCGTCCACAATGTCTCCGGCAAGCGCATCCGATCGCTGTTCGCCGGTGTCCGAGCGCCCGGGACGCACCTTGCAGAATGGGACGGCGCGGACGCTTCCGGCCGGCCGGCGGCCTCCGGAGTCTACTACTGCGTCCTCGCGGCCGGAAAGTTTTCTCGCGCGTGCGTAATGATTCTTCTGCGGTGATCGACATGCGCATCCTTCCCCGAGATCAAGGTCGACGACGTCTTCAAGGCGATCAAGGGGATGATTAAAGAGGTCGAGGACAAGTTCGGCGTCACGATCACGACGGGCGAGGCGCAGCGCGAGGACGCGGCTCCGGCCACCCCGGCCGACGCGCCGGTCGTGCTCGCCCTCTCGGCGGCC
>JAGUZZ010000162.1:0-23800 GCA_020060525.1 bacterium
CCCCGGCGGCACCGCGCCGCGCGCGCGGCGCCCCGCTCCGAAGAGCACCTGCGCGATGATCTTTTCGACGTCGACCGCATGGTTGAGGGCGCGCCGCACGCGCGGATCGTCGAGCGGGGGGCGCCTCGTATTGAGCCCGATGTACACGACGCGGAGCTCCTCGCGGGAAAGCAGCTCCGCTCCCGCCGCGCGCCAGTGCTCGAGCTCGGCCCGCGGCACCTCGATGAGATCGAGCGAGCCGACCTCGAACTCGGCGATCTGGGTCATCTGCTCGGGGATGACGCGGAAGGAGAGCCCCGCGACGCCGGGCCGGGCGCCGCCCCATCCCGGATTGGGCTCGAGAACGATCTCGTCCCCCTCCCGCCACGAAACGAGACGCCACGGCCCGCTCCCGCACGGCTCGCGGCCGTAGAGGGGCCCGAGCCGCTCGACCTCCTCCCGGCACACGATCCCCGCCGACGGCATGGCGAGCAGTCCGAGAAGATGCGGCACGGGGTCCTCGAGCCTGATCACGACGGTCGAATCGTCCGGGGCGCTCGCCGTCTCGCCGCTCCACGGGCCTCCCGCGTGAAACGCCGCCGCTCCCCGCAGCGGGCGGAGCAGCCACCAGCGCGGGGACGCCGTCGCCGGATCGAGCAGCCTGCGGAAGGAATACACGACGTCCTCCGCCGTCACGCGCCGCCCGTTCGCGAAACGGTCGGCGCCGAGGTGGAAGCGATACTCGCGGGCGCCGTCCCCGGCCTCCCAGCGGCGGGCGAGACCGGGAACGATCCGGGCGTCGGCGTCGAAGGCGACGAGCGTCGCGTGAACGAGCGAGGAGACGGTGCCCGATGAAACGTCGACGGAAAACGCGGGATCGAAGGTGCTCGGTTCCGTTTGAAACGAGAGACGCAGCCGGTCGGCGCCGCGCTCCCGCCCGCAGGAGACGGCGAGAAACGCGGGGAGAGCGAGCGCGAAGAGGCCGCCGCGGAGCAGTTGTGAGCGAAAGCAGCTCATAGCAGTCTCGTCGTGATCAACCGGTAATCGCCGCTTCCGATGGCGTCCTCGAAGATGTACACGACGCCCTTTCCGGTGTAGTACCAGAGCTCCCAGCTCCGCGCCGCCGGCTCCGAGCGGTTCTCGACCCGGTCGGGCGGACCGTTCTCGATGTAGATCCGGCCGCGGTCGGTCCGAAAACCGGGACCGCTCCGGGAAAAGCGCTCGAGCGTATACCGGAGCCGCTCGAGAAACTCGCCGAACGCCTCGTTGGAGGAGGTCGCCGGCGTGGGATCTCGTTTTCGCCAGAAGGCCGCCCATGCGCGCATGCGCTCCCCGGGCGGCGCCTCGACGACCTCCCGGACCTCGTCCGGGCCCGCCACGAGCGAAAGGAGCGCCGCGCAGTCGTCGATATGCTCCCCGAGGAGCCCCCCGTTGAAGAGAACGAGAAAACGTCCGTCGGTCTCCGTCCGGAGACGGGCCTCGGGAGATTCGACGACGCTCTCGATCGTGTAGTAACCGATCCGCCAGTCGTCGATGTCGAGATCGAGACAGAGGACCTCCGGTCCCGGCTCGACGTCCTCGAGGACCGCGCGGTGGTACCGGACGACCGTTCCGGAAGCGCCGCGCACGCGCGTCGAGAACACGACCCGCCGCCCCGCCCCGCCCGCGGGCACGTAGAGGCTGTAGCGGACGCGGGCCGATGAGCCGGCCTTGCCGAAGATCGAACTCTGAACCTCCCCGGCGGCGGACGCGCTGTCCCTCGAACAGCGGGAGAAACGCGCCGCGGCCTCGGGACCGGGCGCCTGCGAATCCGCGTCGATCTCGTAGAACGAGGGGTTTCCGAGCTCGAGCCGCCCTCCCTCGCCGCCGACGATCCGGGCGGTCTCCTCCCGAACGAACCTGCGGGACGTGCCGACGACCTCGATCGTGGCGACGGCCCGGTAGGCGCCCGGCGCGACGGCGAACCGGCGCGAGGAACGCGCGAGCGATGCGCTCGAAGTGGTCTCCCGAAAGTCCGCCGCCCCGACCGATTCCTCCCATACATCGCCGCGCACGCGCTTTCCCCGCTCGTCGGCGAGCTCGAGGTAGACGCGGTAGCGGGCCTCGTATCGCCCGTCGCGAAGGAAAAACACGAGACTGCGGTACGGGATCGCGACGCCGGCGGCGAGAACGCCGCCGGCGTCGTCTCCGTAGTCCTGCGTGAGGAAGAGCTCGAAGCCGCCCTCGCGAGGCCGCTCGACGCCTTGCCGGGCCGTGAGAGGCGCCGCGGAGGCGGCGATGCAAACGGCGACGAGCGCCGCGGCCGATATGACGGGCGTGCGCATGACGTGCTTGCCTCCGCCGCGGATCCGCTCCGCGGCGGAAGCCTCCTTGCGAGGGAGTATATCGGCGGGACGCCCGCGGTGGCAAGCGTTTCCGCCCGGCGGGCGCGCGCCGCCTCACTCGCGGCGAAGCGCCTCGATCGGATCCATCTTCGCGGCGCGATTCGCCGGGTACAGGCCGAAGACGATTCCGACGCCCGCCGAGAAGACGAACGCGACGACGATCCACAGAACCGGAAGGCTGTATGGGAACCGGATGAGGCGGGTGACGCCGCGCGCGGCCGCGAGCCCGAGCGCGATCCCGAGAACGCCGCCCGCGCCGGTCAGGGTCGCGGCCTCGACGAGAAACTGCTGGAGCACGTCGGTGCGGCGCGCGCCGAGGGCCATCCGGACGCCGATCTCCCGCGTACGCTCCGTCACCGAGATGAGCATGATGTTCATCACGCCGATCCCGCCGACCATGAGGCCGATCGAAGAGATGACGACGAGCACGAGGCCTATGTATCTCGTGACGTTCTCCACCATCTCGCGGAACGATTCCGACGTCGTGATGTGGAAATCGTTTTCCGCTCCGGGAGCGACTTTTCGCCGCGCGCGGAGCAGCGCGGTGATCTCGTCGCGGGCCTCCTCGAGCGTATACTCGGGCTTGACCGACAGGGCGATCTCGTAGTCGTCGTATTCGCTCGAGAGATCCTTTCCGAAGGTCGTGTAGGGAAGGACGGCGAAGTTGTCGCTGATGCTGCCGATGAAATGCCGCCGCGACTGGAGCGTGCCGACGACCTCGTACTCGTAGGAGCCGATGCGGATCCACGCTCCGATCGGATCGCGGTTCGGAAAGAGATCCTTGGCCGGGCCGTGGCCGAGCACCACGACGCGCCGGTTCCTTTCGATGTCGTGCTCGGTGAGGAACCGTCCCTCGTCGAGGAGGATGCTGAAGAGGTAGGGGAAGTTCTGCGAAACGCCGACGACCTGGATGAGGTTCGTCCGCTCTCCCTTGTGCCGGAGCACGCGCATGCCCTCGCCGGGGCTCACTTGAAAATCGACGCGTTCGGCGCTGCGCGTCTCCTCGGCGATCGCGCGGGCGTCGTCGGGGGTGAGCTTCGCCCTGCGGAAGCGGTCGAGGTAGGGCTCGTTCCCCCCCATCGGATCGTATCGGCCGACGTGGAGGAACGGGCGGTTCGAGGACATGATGTCCTCCCGGATGCGCTTGCCGAGCCCGGAGAGAACGGTCACCATGCCGAGCACGGTCATGACGCCGATCGCCACCCCGAGGATGAGGAGCCCCGATCGCATGCGGTGCGTGCGGATGACCATGAAGGCCTGCGCGAAGTTCTCCTTCCAGACCTCGGAGACGTGTCGATCGTTTCGAATGCCGCTGCCGCCGTCCATCGAAACCGCCTATTCGTAGTGGAGCGCCACGACCGGATCGAGCCGCGCCGCCTTGTTGGCCGGGTACGTGCCGAACACGAGCCCGATGACGAAGGTCACGGCGAGCCCGGCGACGATCGACCACGGCGCGACGAGGTACGGAAGCGGCGACACGAGGGATATGACCGCCGCGATCGTGAAGCCGATAACGATCCCGATCAAACCGCCGACGATCGAGAGGGTGACCGATTCGACGATGAACTGCCACACGATGTTCGACCGCCTCGCGCCGAGGGCCTTCCGAACGCCGATCTCCCGCGTTCGCTCGGTGACGGAGACGAGCATGACGTTCATGAGCACGATCCCTCCGACGACGAGCGAGATCGACACGATGAAGATGAGGGCGTTGAAGATCGCCTGGGATATCTTCTCCCAGAGCGATATGAGCTGCTGGGACGTCGCGATGCTGAAATCGTTGCTCTCGAGCGGCCGGAGACCGTGCCGGATCCTCATCGCCATCGTCGCCTCGTCGATCGCCTGCTCCATGAGGCGGATATCCGCCGCGCGCACCTTGATGCTGATCGAGCGGCGCGATCCGTACTCCTTGAGGAAGGTCGTGACGGGGACGTAGACGAACTGGTTCCGCGACTGCCCGAGGACCGTTCCGAGATCCTTGACGACCCCGACGACGGCGTAGTGGCGCGAGCCGATCTTCACCTTCCGTCCGATCGGATCGCGTCCCTTGAAAAGCCGCTCGTACACCTCCCAGCCGAGCACCGCGACGGCGCGGCTGCGGGCGACCTCGAGGTGCGTGATGTGGTTCCCCAAGGCGAGCTCGGCGTTCTCGATGGCGGGGTACTCGGCCGATCGACCCCGGATCGATATGTTGTCCACCCATCCGTCTCCGTGCGCGACGCGGTCGTTCGCGCCCACCGCGGCGCCGATGACGGACGCCGAGGGTATCGCCGGCTTGAGATACTCGACGTCCGCGAGGGTGAGCTCGCGATTGCGCGCGAGGGCCTCGAGAAACGCGTCGAGATCGGTGATCGCCTCGAAGTAATTGATCCGCTCGATGTCGAAGACGTTGCTGCCCTGGTCCGCGACCTCCTCGCTCACGTAATGATCGATGCCGCCGATGAGGGAAACGACGGCGATGACGGACATCGTTCCGACGATGTTGCCGAGAAGCGTCAAGATCGTGCGGAGCTTGTTCTCCCAGAGCGCGCGAAGCGCGATGCGGATCCCCTCGAGTATGAGCATGGCGCGCGCGGCCGCCGCGCCGGGCGGGAGGCCGCGTTTTCCCTTTCCCCCGGCCTACTTCGAGCCCTTTTCCGTTTTTTCGGTCACCTTGACGCGCTGGCCGTCCCTGAGCTCGCGGATGGCCTTGAAGTTGCCCGTGACGACCGTCTCGCCGGCCTCGAGGCCCGCGGTCACCTCGAAGTATTTCTGGCTCGAGATGCCGACCGAAACGGGGCGGAACTCGGCGCGGCCGCCTTTGACGACGAACACGCCCTCGATCTCCTTCTCCGCGTCCGCGGCCGCCGGCTTGTCCGCCCGCGCGTTCCCAGCGAGCGCCGTGTCGACGCGGGCGGTGTCGGCGGGGGCGCCGGGCGCGGCCTTGATGTCGCGTTTCCGGCGGGCGGTGAGGCTCTGGATAGGAATCGTGGGAACGCCCTTCGCTTCGGCGACCGTGATCTCGGCGTCCGCCGACAGCCCGGGCCGGACCCGCGGAACGGCGCCGTCGATCGTGACGACGACCTTGAAATCGACCCCCTGCTGAGCGGCGCTCGCGCCCGAGACGATCGGGCTGTTTCCGATCTCCGTGACCGTCGCCGCGAACGACGTGTCGGGGAAGGCGTCGAGCGTGACCTTCGCGCTGTCGCCGAGCGAGATGTTCGCCACCTCCGTCTCGTCGACCTCGACCTCCGCCTCGATCGTCGAGAGATCGGCGATGGTGAGAAGAACGGTCCCCGGATTGTTGAGGGTTCCCATGATCGCGATCTCGCCCTCCTCGACGTTCCGCCGCGTGACGATCCCCGACATGGGGGACGTGATCGTGACCTCTTTCAGGCTGTGGCGGGCGGCGTCGAGGGCGGCCCGCGTCTGGGCGATCTCGTGCCTGATCGCCGCGAGCTGAGAGACCGCTACGTCGCGGTTCGTCCGCGCCGCGTCCGCCTCCTGCACGGTCCTGTGGCCGCCGGCGAAGAGGGCCTGCGTCCGCTCGTATTCGATCTTCGCCTGCTCCGCTTGGGCGGCGGCCTGCTTCTCGCGCTCGCGGGCGGCCCCGAGGGTCGCGTCGAGCTTCGCGACGGTCGACTCGAGCTCGACGGGATCTATCTGGATGAGAAACTGGCCCTTCGCGACCGTGTCCCCTTCCTTCACGGCGACGCGCGTCACCTTGCCGATGGTGCTCGCGCTGACGTCGACCTTCCGCTTCGGCCGGATGCTTCCCGAGGCCGAGATCATCATCGTGATGTCGCGCGCCTCGACCGCCTCGGCCTGAACCGGCAGCGCCCGCTCCCCGCGCGCCCTGATGTTCACGATGACGAGAACGGCGACGAGAACGGCGATCGCGATGAGAAAGAAATGCTTTTTCTTCATGGCACCCCCCTGCGAACCGACTCGCGAGCGCCGCGCCGCCGTGCGGCGGCGCGCCCCTCACGTGGATTTCTTCGCGTGGTTGCGGACGTCCGTCGCGATGCGTCCGTCGAGAAGGCGGACGATCCGCTGCGTATGCTCCGCTATGTATTCCTCGTGGGTCACGATGAGGATCGTATTCCCCGCTTCGTGGATCCCGCGGAAGATGGTCATGATCTCCTCGCCGGTGCGGCTGTCGAGGTTGCCCGTGGGCTCGTCGGCGAGGATGAGCGAGGGACGGTTGACGAGCGCGCGCGCGATCGCAACGCGCTGACGCTGGCCGCCCGAAAGCTCGTTCGGCCGGTGCGAGGCCCGGTCGATGAGCCCGACGGCGCGCAGCGCCTCCATCGCCCGTTCCCGGCGCTCCCGCGACGGCACGCCGCCGTAAATAAGGGGGAGCTCGACGTTCTGGAGCGCGGAGGCACGCGGCAGGAGATTGAACGTCTGGAAGACGAATCCGATCTCGCGGTTCCGTATGCGGGCGAGCTCGTCGTCGTCGAGGCCGCTGACGAGCCGGCCGTTCAGGTAATACTCTCCGTCGGTGGGCGTGTCGAGGCACCCGAGTATGTTCATCAACGTCGATTTTCCCGAACCCGACGGCCCCATGATCGCGACGTACTCGTTCGGCGCGATTTCGAGGTCCACGCCGGCGACGGCCTCGATGAGCGAAACGCCGACCTCGTATACCTTCCGCACGCCCGCGGCGCGTATGAGCATGGGCGGTTCCTCCCCGCGAGCGCTACTCGCGGACATTTCGTCCCGTCGCGACGGCGAGATCCGCCTCGGCGATGAGGTAATCGCACTTCGCCTGGATGACGTCGGCTTTCGCCCGCACGAGCGCCACCTGCGCGTCGATCGTCTCGAGCATCGTCCCCGCCCCGAGCCGGTAGCGCTCCTCGGCGAGACGGAGATCCTCGCGCGCCTGCTCGACCGTCTCGCTCGCGACCGCCGAGCGCTCGCGGGTCTGAACCATGGTCAGCACGAGCTGCTTGATCTGCTTCTCGGCGTCGAGCTTCGTCTTGTCGTACGTATGCTGCGCGATGCGGTGATCCGCCTTGGCCGTCCGGACGCTCGCGGTCGTGAGAAACCGGTCGAAGACGTCGACGCTGACGTACGCCGTCACGCTCCACGCGTACTCGCTGTCGAAGAAATTGAGGTTTTCCGCCATCGTCCGGTCGTTCCAGTTGTAGTTGAACGACGCTCCGAGAGAAGGGAACCAGCCGCTCCGCGCCGCCGCGATCCCCGCGCCGGCGGACTCGACGTTGTAGGCGAGCCCCCGGAGATCCGGACGGTGCGTTCTCGCGTAGGCTATCTCCGCCGCGGCGTCCGGCGACTTGAACTCCAGCGCGAGCGCCGTGTCGACCTCGATCGAATGGGCGTCCTCGAGCCTGAGCAGCGCCCCGAGCTCCTCGCGCGCGATCTCGAGCGCGTTCGTGGCGTCGATGACGTCGATACGCGTGTTCGAGTGCCGCACCCGCGCCTTGAGGACGTCGACCATCGTCGCCGAACCCACCTCGAGCAGCGCTTCCGTCCGCTCGAGATTCCGCTTCGCGAGATCGCCGCTCTCCTCGGCGACGGTCCGCAGCATCCGGTAGCGGACGACGTTGTAGTAGGCGCGGATCACCTGCGCTTCGACGTACGAGCGGCGGTAGTTGAGCCCCTCGCGCGCCGCGTTGCGGCTCGCCTGCGACGCGCGTATCCGGTTCATCGTCTCGCCGCCGTCGAAGATCTGTATGTCCGAGGACATGCGGAAGGTGAAATCCTCGTAATCGAATCCGTCCTGAACGACGGGACGGCCCGACGCGTCGAACTGAACGGACGAGGGGCCGTAGAAGCGACGCCCCGTGTAGAACCCGAGCGAGAATCCGGGCAGGAGGCGCCCGTAGCTCGCCAGGAGGCCGCTCTCCGCCTTCACGAAGGTTTCGCCCGCGACCGCGATGTCGGGGTTGTTCCGCTGGGCGAGCGCGATGCACTCCTCGAGGCCGAGCGGCGCCGCTTCGGCGGCCTCCGCCGCGGGAGCGGCCGCCGACGCGCAGACGAACGCGAGAACCGCTGCGCCGATGACGGCGCGACACGAAGTGCTGTTCATGACCGGTGACTCCTCTCGAAAACCGTTACAGCGGGCACCGAGGGTATATTCAATTGTACGCGCGATTCGACGCCGGGTTTCATCGCCGCGGGCGCCGCGCCGGATTGTGGCACGATTCCCCGCTCCGCTCCAGAGCTAAAAATCGCCCCCGAAAACGGGCATGCCCGGCTGGGAGCCGGGCATGCTTCGAACGATTCTCCGCGGCGAGAGCCGGTCAGTTTCCGTGCAGTTTGAACCGGATCGGGACCGCCATGCGGGCCTTGACGGGCACCGTCCGCTGCTTCGCGGGCTTGAAAACGAACTGCTTGGCGGCCTCGATCGCGGCCTTCTCCATCGCCGGCGTGACGTCCGACCGGATGACGCTCGCCGAAAGCACCTTGCCGTCCTCGGCGACGAGGACGTTGATGAGAACGACCCCCTCGATGCCGGCCTGCCGGGCGAGGTCGGGATATTTCGGGTTCACGAACTTGACGAGAACCGGGGCCTCGTCGAACGCGTAAAACTCCGAGGCCTGCTCCGACGGCGGAGGAGGCGGCGGAGGGACGTCCTCGATGCGCTCGAAGGTCGTCGGAGCGATTTCGGCGTCCTCGTCGACCTCCTCGCCCTCCGCGGCCTCGATCGGCACGGCCGGAGCCGCGATCTCCTTCGGCGGCGGCGGGAGCTCGAACTGCTCCGGCAGATCGATCGCCTCGAAATACTCCTCGCGCAGAACGTAGGGCTTGAACGTGAACGTCGGCGTGAAATAGAACATCAGGACGTGCGCCACGAGCGTGATGTAGAACGCGTTCCGCAGGTAGCGGTTGTACCCGAGCTTGAACTTCTGGTTTTCAACGGCAACGATTGCCACGCCCGCACCCCTTTGCGCTTAATCCGATTCGTACACCGATGTAAAGGTCACGTTGATGGCGTTCGCTTCCTTGAGCTGCTCCATGATATCCGAGACGAGCTTGTACTTCGTGCGGTTGTCGACGTTGAACGCGATGATGAGCCCGCGATTCTCCTCGAGACGGCTCGCGATGATGCCCTGGATGTGCTCGATCCGCACGAGCTTGTCGTTGATGCTGATCCGGCTGAAACGGTCCGCCCAGATGTGGATGAGCTGCTGCTGCTGGGCTTCCGTTCCCGATTTCGCCCGCGGAAGCTGGATCTGGAGGCCCTCCTCCGTCTTGAAGATGCTCGTCACCATGAAGAAGAGGAGCAGGTTGAAGATGATATCCGACATCGAGGCGGTCGGAATAGTGCTCGTCATCCGTATGCGTCGCGCGATCTTCACCGAGGATTCCTCCTCCTAGGCTCCGGGTGTCATCATCCGCAACGAAATGCGCGTCGCCTTGGCGAGACGCAGCTCGTCGAGAACGTCTATCATGATGCCGTAATCCGCGTCCGGGTGCGTCTCGATGACGATGACGAGCTTCTCGTTGAGGCCGAGCTTGTTCTCGATGAGCTCCTTGACGCGCTCGATCGGGATCGGCCCGGTATCCTTCGTCACGATCTGTCCGTTCGCCTGGATCTGGACGTGAAACACCGCGTCCTGTTTCAGCTTCACCGTTTTCGATTGCTTGCCGGGCAACGACATCGGAAGTCCCTTCTCAACGGCGAGCGTCGTCGTCACGAGAAAGAAAATGAGAAGCAGGAAGATGATGTCCGACAGCGATGCCGCGGGGATCTCCGGCGTCACTTTTGTCTTTTTGATTGCCATGGCAATCCCTTCGCCCGTTCCTATTTCTTGCCGAGTTCGACGAGCTCGTTCACGAGGTTCGCGGAGGCTTCCTCCATCTCGAGAACGAAACGCTCGATCTGGGATACGAAGTAGGCGTGACCGATGCTCGCCGGGATGGCGATCGTGAGACCGGTCATCGTCGTGATGAGCGCCTCCTCGATACCGGACGCGACGATCTTCGCGCTCACCTGCTCCGCCGCGGCGATGGCGGCGAAGGCGCTGATCATACCCGACACGGTGCCGAGGAACCCGAGCATCGGCGCCACCGTCGAGACCGTCGCGAGCACCACGAGCCCGCGCTCGAGGAACGACGTCTCGATCGAGCCCGCCGTTTCGATGGCTTCCTTCACCGCGTTGGGACCCTGCCCGGCTCGAAGAAGCCCCGAGTGGATGACCGCCGCGATCGGTCCGCGAGTCGATTCGCAGACCTTGAGCGCCGCGTCGACGCCCTCGGCGCGAAGCGCCTGGGTGACCTGCGTCATGAGCGTCTTCACGTTGACGCGCGCGCGCGACAGAGTGAACAGACGTTCGATGATGAAGACGAGCGCGATGACGGAGCACAGGAGCAACGGCCACATGAACGCGCCGCCGCGGATGAAGAAATCGCCGAGACCGCTGTGGCGGATGTTGTAGAACCATCCGAGACGCTTGTGCTCGGCCATGTTCTCGATGCGCTTCGCGATCGCGAGCGAATCGGCCTTGGACATCGCGAGCTCGTCCTGGCCGCCCTGCGCCGCAGCCTCCGTCGCCGGCGCGGATCCCGTTTCCTGGGAATACGCGGCAGCGAGGTAGATCCCGCCGAGCGCGACCAACGCGACGGCGAAGAAAACTGCGAGCTTCGAAAGGTTCTTTGCTACCATACCACGCGCTCCTCCTGCTTCTCCTGTGTGTGGCGGTTTGGTAATTGAATCCGCGTGAAGGGATCACCCGCAAACGACGAGACGGGACGCTGCCGAAACGGAGCGGGAATGATCCTCAATGCTCCCAACCCACGTACTGCCAAGTCATTATATTGTGTGCAAAATAATCGATGTCCCCCCCCTTGTCAATGAAAAATTCCTGCCGGCGAAACGGGCGTTCCGGCCCCGCGGGACGGACCGGTCAATACGCCGAATACATATCCTCCGAGGTGCCGACGAGACGGTAATCGCCGTAGCCGTCGCTGTCGAGGAACAGGAAACGGAGCCCCGATTTGAGCGTCATCCCCGTGTCTCCGGGGAAGATCGGATCGCCCTTCACGTTGTACGTCCAGATTTCGAACGATCCGGCGTCTCCCCCGACGTTGCCGCGCGTGGCCCGCTGCCGTTCGGGAGAGACGATCCTCGGCCTCGTGTCCCTGATCATCGCATCCTGGTCGCTTCGAGAGCCCTCGAGGACTATCTCGTACTCGTCGCCGATCTTCTCCATCCCCGAGAGGAGGTCGGCCCGGTCCTTGGGGACCGGACGAACGATGATCTCGTCGGGCGGGCCGAACCGGATATACGTGACGCCCCGGTCGGACGTGGCGCCCCGCTGAAATACGCCGAAATGGCCGTCGGCGTACCGCACCCGGGCGATGAAGGCGACGTACGCCTCGTTGACCGTCGTCTGCGGCGTCGGATCGATCTTCTTCCACGCGGCGGCAAGCCGCGCCTCCTGCTCCCCGAGGGTCATCCGCTTGAACCGCTCGTACTCGTCGTCGTCGAAGACGAAGCCGGCCTCGACGAGGATGTCGCGCACCGGCCGCTGCCAGTTGAGAAGCTCCCACGCGACGGTGAAATCCTTGCCGGCCGCCGCGAAGAATCCGTCGCCGGCCTCCGCTTCGACGAGAACGCGATAGTCGCCGGCGACGTAGGCGGCGAGATCGAACGATTCCGTGAAGGATCCCCTCCCGTCGCGAAGCGGCACCGACAAGCGTTTCTCGTCGATCGCGTCGCCGGCGGCCTTCGTGACGACGATCCGGACGCGCACGGAGTCCGCTCTTGCCGGCGGCGGGAGCACGGCGTTCGCGAGCACGGTCAGCGTGTCCTTGCGCAGCCCGTATATCTGCATCGGATTCGGGATGACCCCTCCGTCGCCGTCGATCGACCATACGAGGATGGGATCGCCCAGGGCGAGAGCCCCCGTCTCGAGGGCGGCCACCTCGATCGCCGCTTCCTTCACCACCGACGACGCGTACGACTTGCGGACCCATCCGAGAAGCGTCCGCTTCCTCTTCTGGAGGTCTTCGACCGTCACGGTGAGGGTATAGCGACCCGGAGCGACCGAACACGAATCGACATGGCACAGAAAGGAGGAGAGATCCTTCACCGACGGCGGAGCGGAGCGCGAGTCGCGCAGCTGCACCGCCTTCCGGAAGATGCTTTCGCCGCCGGCGCGCAGATCGAAGGTGACGCGCACGTCGGCGCGGAAAACACCGCCGCGCTCCTCGTACCGGAGCTCCTTCGTGGGCACGGCGACCTGGAGAAGCTGCATCGCCTCTCCGGTCCCCGTGGGGAGAGAGGCGACGTCCACGTAGAAGTCGAAGTCGCCGCTTCCGACGAGCGAGGCGGCGCTCGGGACGCCGCCGGCCGCGAACACGATCAGCGCCGGGAGGAAGGCTCCGAGGAGGTGAATTCGCGATCCCTTGCGGCGCCAGTCGCGCATGCGCGGCGACCTTTCGTCAGTAGCTGAAGTTCAGGCTGAACCGGTGAGTCGTCCCGAGATAGCCGAGATCCTCCCACGCGTAATCGAAACCGATATCTGAGGTCTGGCTCGTATCGAGACGGAATCCCGCGCCGCCCGCCACGCCCTGCGTGTCGTAGCCGATGTTATACCCGCCGCGCAGCATGAAGAACTGGTTGAAAACGTACTCCATGCCGACGTTCATGCGCTCCTTGTTGTCCACGGGATGCTGGAACTCGCCGGTCGCGAGCAGCGCGTGGGCGCCGCTGCGGTATGCGTCGACGCTGAGCCCCACCTTGAACAGGGTCGGGAGCTTCGAGGAGCGGTCGTCGAAATCGACTTCGCCGCCGAGGCTCTGCACGATCATGCCGAGGCGCATCCCCTGGATGCCGATGCGGTAGAGCAGGCCGAAATCGAACGCGAGCGATTCGACGCTCTTGTCCGCGAGGCCCATGTGGAGGAAGTGGGCCGTGAAACCGGCGGAGAAGCGGTCGGTGAAAAACGTGGCGTACGTGAGCCCGAAGGACATGTCGCCGGCGTCGAAGAAGCGCCGCGTGCCCTGCGGCATGTATATCGTCCGCTCCTCCTGGGGATCCATCGTGAGGGCGCGCGCGCTGATCCCGAAGGTCCCCGGCAGGTAGGGGGTGTTGAAAATCGCCGCCGCGAAATAGACGTCGATATCGGCCGGATAGACGACGCTGTTGAGCGTCACCTGCGTGCGCGTCTGCTCGACGATGCCGGCCGGATTCCAGTAGATCGACGTGGCGTCGTTCGCGACCGCGGTGAACGCGCCGCCCATGCCCACCGCGCGGGCCGACGGGCCGATCTTGAGGAACTGGGCCGCGTACGTCCCGACCTTCTCGAACGGCTTCGTCGTCGCATCCGCGACAGCCGGGATCGACGCGATCAAGAGCGCCGCCGCGAGTAACCTGCGTTTCATACCTGCAACCTCCTCGGAATGAATCCGGCTCGAATGTATCCTTCGTTATCTGATCACGACGAACTTCCCGATCGCCCGCTGGAACGATCCGTCCTCGGGCTCCACGGCAAAGAGATACACCCCGCTCGTCACGTCCTGCCCGTTGCGCGACACGAGATCCCACGGCGCTGTTCCGTTGCCGCCCGATCCGTCGTGGTAGATCACCTCGACGAGATCGCCCGCGACCGTGTAGATGCGGATCGTCGAGCGGCAGCGCGGCAGGTTCCTGAATTCGACCTTGATGCCGGTCGGATCGTCCTGGTTCGGGAAGAGCTGCCACGGCTCCATCGTCCGGGTGGTCGCCGGGTTCGGCACGACGTACACCTCTTTTTCCTCGAACGCGACGGACTTCTGCGCGTCCGAAAGCGGCGTGATGTACTGGAAGTTCGACGACGGATCGCCGAAGTACCCGACGCGCCGCGGCACGCCGCCCGAGAGAACGTGATCGTACGCCGTCACGCTGTAGAAGTAGTGCATGCCGTTGTGCACGGAGTTGTCTATGTATTTGTAGTACTTGAGCCCGCCCTCGAATCCGAGGCTGTACCGGGCGAGCGCCTCGAGGGTGTCGCATTCGAGGGCGCTGAGGCCCGGCGGACAGGGAACGTCGTCCATCGGATAGTAGTAGACGCTCTCCTCGAAATAGGCGAGGATCCGGTCCTTTTCGGCTCCGAGCTCGACGAGCGGTTCGTACTCCCAGCCGCCCTCCGAGAACGGCTTTTTGAACTCGATGTCGGGCGCCACGCCGTTGATGAGATCGCGCTCCTCGAGAAGCTGCCAGAGATCGCGCGGCGGTCCGGTGAGAACGGAGGTTCCGTACGGCCGGTCCCAGCCGTCGGCGCGCCAGATGCGATAGCCCTCGAAGTCGTACTCGAGCGTGCTCACGTCGGGCGTGACCTCGCTGAAGTTGTCCCAGAGCAGGGTCACCTTGCGGTCTCCCGTGAGGAGCCGCATGGTGGGGGGCGGCGGAGCGGAGCCCACGAGCCAGAAGACCTGGGTCTCCTTGCCGTTCACCCCCGTCTGGTAATCGGTGAAGCTCGCGTTTCCCTTCGAGCACGTCACGTCGTTCCAGAGCTCGAGCTCTCTGCGGCAATCCGCGTTGATCCAGATGACCTCGCCTCTCGCCGCGGACAGCACCTCGGCGTCCGCGTCGCAGGAATCGGGCTCGACGCTCATCGCCGGACCGTACACGGGGGTCTCCCGCCCGTTCACGCCGGACAGCGGGTTCCCGTCGATATCGAACCAGTTGCCCGAATAGGTGAGCGCCGCGCTCGCCGCGGCGGTCTTCATCCCTTCGAGACCGTTGCCGCAGCAGAAAGCCACCTGGAGAACGAGCTGGCTGTCCGGCGGGAGCTCCCGGAACGGCCCCGTCGCAAGGAGCATCCGGTAATCGCGGGGCACTTCCTGATTGCGGTCCTTCGCGTTCTTGCTCATGAGCTCGTAGCGCTGGAAGTCGTTGGTCGGATCGCCGCCGTTCTCGTACGGCTGATCGCCCGAGAAGTTCTGGTACGAGGTGATACCGACCTGCTTCGGCGCCATTTCACCGAGCGGGTCGGTGTCGTGGCCGAGGAAGAGGACGCCGAAGTATCCGGGGGTGGCTCCCTCGTCCCCGTCGATATCGTAGAAGTAGGCCGAGCTGATCCGGATCGGCACGACGTTGTCGCCGCGCTGGGCGCAGACGATCCCCTCGAAGAGGCCGGTGCCGTCGTCGAGCCAGTACTGCTCGCGCGTCCGAGGGCCCGCGTCTCCGTCGGCGAAGAAGCCGATGTAGAGATCTTCGATCGCCTCGGTTCCGACGTTCTTGATCTTGTACTCGAGGCCGACGAAGTTAAAGAACTTCTCTTCCTCCCACTGGTAGCTCTCCTGGCGGACGAAGAGGTTGAGCGGCGTGTGCTCCGGGTTCGCCTGGATGGAGGTCGGATCGAAATCGGTGAACCAGCACGAGAACATCTGCTTGCCGATCGCGGCGAAATCCTCGTCGATCTGGCCGTCGCCGTCGTCGTCCACGCCGTTCAGCCAGTCCTCGTTGATGAGGCCGTCCTTGTCGTCGTCGGGAGGGCTCGGGTAGCGCGCGCCGCCCGGCGCTCCCTCGAAGGAGCGATAGATCCTCGCGAGTGGATCGGTCGGATGGGGCCGGAACTCGATATCGTACGCCGCCGTGGTGACGACGGGTATCCCGTTCTTCTTGGCGCCGACCCAGAGACCCGCGATGTAGAGATATTCGACCCCCGAGTTCGCGGGCCACTGCGCGGACGGCGCCTCGGCCGTGGGGAACCGCGACGAGGGGTACGATCCGATCGCCCCCCAGTTCGTCACGTGCATCTGGAGATTCCCCACGTTGTGCACCGGCGAGCCGTCGAGCACCCAGATCCGCTTGCCGGCGTCCTTCATCTTCTCGGCCCACGCCTCGTTGTTGTCTCTCCCGTGCGCGGCGGCCGCCGTCGACAGCACACAAGCGAACGCCGCCGCCCGCACCAGCGCTTTGCGATTCATGCGCACATCCTCCTCGCGTCGCGCGCCTTTAGAATTCGAATCCGAATCCGATGCGCCACGTCTTCCGGTCGCCCCAAACGGTGGGATCGTTCACCGGCGTGAAATCGTCTATGCCGTCTTCGTTGATATCCTGAAGGTAGGCGCCGCCGTACCGTCCGGTTTCGGTGAGGTACGAGCCGCCGTCCATCGTCGCGTTCGCCATGCCGGGGAAGGCGCCCGGCGCCGTCGAGAGGATGACGTCCTCGTTGAGAAGGTTGCGCCCCTCGAAGAACAGCGTCAGGTTCTGGCCGTAGATGTTGAACATCTTGCGCCCCTGCACGTTGACGATATGGTTCGCCGGCAGGCGCTCCGAGTTCTCCCAGAGCGGATCCTGCCGCCGGGCGAAGCGGTCGACCGGCGTCCACGGAAGCCCGCTGCCGAAGCTGTACACGAGCGTCGCGCCCCACTTGTTCTGGTCCTGAAGACTGAGCGTGACGTTCAAAGTGTGCCGCTGATCCCAGTCGAGCGGCATCTCCTGCGTCGGCAGATGGGTGAGCCCCTCGGCGGAGACGCCGAAGAACGCGTCGGAGGCGACGCCGTCGGCGTAGGAGTAGGTATAGGAGATCTCGCCGCCGACGTAGTGGCTGCGCTGCTTCACGATGCTCACCTCGAAGCCTCGGGAGCTCGCGTAGGTGCGGTTGATGAACCGGAACGACTGCACGCCGAGCTCCTCGTCGAGCACGCGGGTCGTCGAGATGAGGCCGAAGATGTCCTTCGTGAACACGACGAAGTGCGTGGCGACGCTTTCCGTGAACTGGTGCGACACGCCCGCCTGGTACGAAACGGTGAGCTCCTCGTCGAGATCGGGGTTGCCGATGACGCCGACGCCGTTGAGAACGTCCTGCGACTGGAACAGGAAGTTGCGGTTCGGCCACTGGGTGAACCGCCCGTAGTGGAAATGGAACTTGTCGCGGTCGGTGATCGGGAACGCGAAACCGAGCCGCGGGCTGATCTGGAACTTGTACTTGTCGACGTTCGGGTCGATCTGAGAGCTGTTGATGCGGATCTCGGTGTTGTTGCCCGGCGAGAAGAAGTCGACGCGCACGCCGCCGTTCACGACCATCCCCTGATACTGCCACTTGTCCTGCACGTAGTACGAGGCCTCGGGGTTGAAGTTGTGGAAGACGTTCTCGCTGAGGCCCTGCATGTACGTGCCGTCGCCGAGCGGACGCGTCCGGCCGGGGAAGTTCCGGAACTCCTCGTCGAGATCGTTATAGATGAACTGAACGCCCGTCTTGAACTGGTGGTTCTGCCATTTCTTGGAGGTCAGATCGGCCTTGAGGTTGTAAGTCTTGCTGAGACGGTTCGTGTACTGCGGATAGTCGTAGCAGGTGACGAAATACGGGTAGCCCGAGTCCGTGTAGAAGTTCTGGTCGCTCACGCCGCTGTACCGCCACGATCCGCTCGGGAGGATCGCCGGAAGACCCGCCGTGCTGAACTGGGCCGGGAGATTGCCGTCCACCGTCGAGAGGAACTTGAACTGCAGGCGCGTCAGGCTCACGGTGTAGAGCACGTCGTCGGAGATGTTGTGGTTCATGGCGACCTTGAGGTTGAGGTCGTCGGAGGTGTTCGTCGCGACGCGCTCGGCCGAGTTGAAGTACACGTAGCTCGAATCGTCGCGGAAATAGCTGAACTTGCTTTCCGGATTCTGGAACCCCTCGAAGAGCTGCTTGCTCTGATAGCCGGTGCGAACGCCGCTCCCGTCGATGATCGCCTCGTCCCAAATGATCTCGGTCTCCTGCCCGTACACGTCGGTCAGGACGCGCGCGTAGAAATTGTCGTACCGGACGATGAAGGCCGGCCGGCTCGTGTCGTTCGGATCGCGGACCTTCGCGTAGACGACGATCGGATAGACGACGCGGCGGCGTTCATCGGCCGAGCCCGGATAGTACTCGACGCGCTGCACGTCGCCGCCGACCCACGGTCCGTGGTACACGCTCGTGTACGCGCCGAACGAGCGGGCGTTGTCGGCCTGAAAATCGCGGCTCGGACGCAGCGTGAGGAAGCGGTACACCTTCTGGACGTATCCCTCGATGTTCCAGTTGTTGATGTAGCGGTCCCTCGTGCCGTGGGAGTAGATCGCCTCGCCGATGAGCTTGAGGCGCGGATTGACCTGCCAGGCGACCTTTCCCTGGACGTTGTAATCGAGGTACTGCCGGTCGGAATACTTGACGAGCCCGCCGAGGAGCTGCGTCTCGTTCCTGCTCGCGATCGTCCAATTCTCGCCGTCGGAGAAGGTCGCCTCGCCCGACATGTAGTACGTGAGGTTCCGGACGGGCGTCGGCCCGCCGAATCCGACGCCGATGCGGTCGTAGTTCGTATAGGTCTTGTCCCTGCGGCCGAAATCGTCGGTCATGTAGCGGACCTGGCCCTCGAAGTTCTTGCCGCCCTCGCGGGTGCTCACGTTGATGATGGCGGACTGGGCGTTGCCGTACTCGGCGTCCATGCCGCCCGTGATGACCTCGCTGTCGCTCGTGCCGAGGAGTCCGACGGAGATCTGTCCGCCGCCGAGCGGATCGTCCACCGGCACGCCGTCGATCTGGAACTGCACCTCGCCCGAGCGGCCGCCGCGGACGTGGAGCTCGTCTCCCGTTTTGACGATGCCGCTCTTGAGAGCGATCGCCTCGGCGACGCCGTCGACGGGGAGCTCCTTGAGCTGGTCGCTGGAGACCCGCTGGCGCACGTCGCTCGACTTCACGTCGATCTGCGGAATCTCGGCCTCGACGACGATCTCCTGCGTGCTGCCGACGATCGCCTCTTCGAGCTGGAAATTGACCTCGGTCGGAACGCCTGCGTCGACCCGCACGCCGGTCTTGTCCAACACCTTGTACCCCATCATCATCGTCCGCACCGTGTACGTGCCGACGGGTACGCCGGTGACCGAGAAGGTGCCGTCGTTCAGGGTCATCGCGCCCATCTTCGTCGTGGCCTTATCGGCGGTCAGAATGACGACGTTCGCGAAGGGAAGCGGCTCCCCCGTCGCTCCGTCGGTGACCTTGCCAACGATACGACCGGTCTGCGCGAACGCGCTGCCGAAGGCGGCGAGGATCACGAGCGACGCCGTCAGCGCGAACGCCCCCGCCGACATGCCGATGCGACGCTTCATCGTTCCACTCCTTGCCAAAAGGTCCATCAATGCCTTGGATACTATTCCCCCCCAGCGATCCGGGAACCGATCGGGAGAAATAGATAAGGTGTGGGTCTCTATATCAAATCCGGAGCTATTTTCGGTCTCCGCGAAAAATATAAAATGAGGGTGCCTCAAAGTCAACATAATTGGCTTGCGGGAAAACGGGTTGGACGGGGGCGCGCGGGATCCGTTACACCGACTCGTTCCGGCCCTTCACCATGTCCTTTATCTTCATGAGCCGTATCTGGTTGGAGCGTTCCTGCTCGCCGAGCTTGTCCTCGATGCTGCGGATGGCCGCCGCGAGGTCCGGAAGGAGCACGTACTCGAGGGCGTTCACGCGCCGCCGCGTCTTCTCGAGCTCCTCGGCCATCCGGAAAAGAGCGTTCTCCCGGCCGACGAGATCGAGAAGCGCGGGGAACGATTCCACGAGCATCCGGTAGGCCGCGTCGAGCTCGGCGGAGGTGGCGCCGGAGAGCCGGTAGGCGGGATCTCCGGGCGGAACGGCGAAGGAGAACTCCGGGCTCGTGACGTTCATCTCGTGGCGAAGCTCGACGGAAAGCTCCCCCGCCTTCGTCGTGAGCTCGAGGGCGTCCTCGAGCTCGTGGCGGCCGGTCGCGGCCCGCGCGTCGAGGTAATGGACGCTCGCCTCCATGAGATTCCGCTCGACCCGCCCGCGCAGCTCGGTCGTTTCCCGGACGAGGCTGAAGAAGTTCTGCATGAGCTTCTCCTGCTTGTTCTTGAGCAGGCGGTGCCCCCGGCGGGCGAGCTCGAGCCGCCGCCGCAGGCGGATCAGCATCATGCGGTTCGGATTGACCTTGATCCTCAACGCCCGGCCTCCCCGCGAACGGCCGCCGGAGCGGCCTCCTTCGGCAGGTACTTTTCGATGAACTCGTCCTTGATGCGCTTGATCTCCGCGCGCGGGATCCGCGAAAGCAGATCCCACCCGGTCGAGAGCGTCTGCTCGATCGAGCGGTTTTCGTGGATATCCTGCCGGACGAACCGGCGCTCGAACTGCTCGCCGAACGCCATGAACGCCTTGTCGGCGTCGGTGAGCGCCGCCTCGCCGAGCACGACGGCGAGCTCCTCGACCTCCTTGCTGCGGGCGTAGGAGCTGAAGAGCTGGTTCGCGAGCTGCGCGTGATCCTCGCGCGTGCGGCCGGCGCCGATCCCCTTGTCCCGGAGGCGGGACAGGCTCGGGAGCACGTTGATCGGCGGGTAGATACCCTTGCGGTGAAGCGCGCGGTCGAGGATGATCTGCCCCTCGGTGATGTAGCCGGTGAGGTCGGGGATCGGATGCGTCTTGTCGTCGTCCGGCATCGAGAGGACGGGGATCTGCGTGATGGAGCCCTTCCGGACCTCCCCTTCCCTGTCGCCCTTGAGGAGCCCGGCGCGCTCGTAGATCGTCGCGAGATCGGTGTAGAGGTAGCCGGGGTAGCCGCGCCGGCCGGGGATCTCCTTGCGGGCGACGGAGACCTCCCGGAGGGCCTCGCAGTAGTTCGTCATGTCGGTCATGATCACGAGCACGTGCATCCCGCGCTCGAAGGCGAGATACTCGGCGGCGGTGAGCGCCGCGCGGGGCGTCGCGATGCGCTCGATCGTGGGGTCGTTCGCGAGGTTGATGAAGAGGACGACGCGCTCCATCGCGCCCGTCTCCTGAAAATCGCGTATGAAGTAGTTCGCTTCCTCGAACGTGATGCCCATGGCGGCGAAGACGATGGCGAAGCTCTCCCCGGCGCCGAGCACGGTCGCTTGCCGCGCGATCTGCGCGGCGAGCTCCGAGTGCGGCAATCCGAACCCCGAGAAGATCGGGAGCTTCTGCCCGCGCACGAGGGTGTTCAGTCCGTCGATCGCCGAGATCCCCGTCTGGATGAACTCCTTCGGGTAGACGCGGGCGTACGGGTTGATCGGGTTTCCGTTGATGTCGAGCGTATGCTCCGCGATGAGCCGCGGCCCGTCGTCGATCGGTGCCCCGAGACCGTTGAAGATCCGTCCGAGGATGTCGGGGGAGACGGCGAGCTCGAGCCCGCGCCCGAGGAAGCGCACCCGGGTCTTCGCCGTATCGACGCCGCGCGTGCCCTCGAAGAGTTGGACGAGCACGCGGTCGCGGTCGACCTCGAGCACCTTGCCCCTGCGCAGCTCGCCTCCCGGAAGCTCCACCTCGACGAGCTCCTCGTACGTCGCGTGTTCGACCCGGTCGAGGAGGACGAGCGGACCCACGATTTCACGAATGGTCGTATACTCAGTCACCATGGCGCATCACTCCTCACCGGTGCGGCTTTCCTTGAGACAGCCCGCGAGCTGCTCTTTCATCTCCCGGGCGATATCGTCGAACTGCGCGAGATCCTTCTCCGCGACGTAGCGCATGCGGGAGATCCTCTCCCGCACCGGAAGATCGAGGAGCTTGCGCACGGGGCAACGCTTCTCGACCGCCTCGATGCTGCCGCGGTGAAGATCGAGGATCGCTTTGAGCATCCGGTACTGCTTCTCGAGGCGCGTGTAGGCGTCCTCCGGATCGAACGCCGACTGGTGCAGAAAATCCTCGCGGATCATCTTCGTCGTCTCGAGAACGACGCGGTCCTGCGGGGAGAGCGCGTCGACGCCGACGAGCCGGACGAGCTCCTTGAGCTCGGACTCCTTCTGGAGCAGCTCCATCGTCTCCGTCCTCACGCGCCCCCAATCGTCCGCCACCTCGGCGTGAAAATGGTCGCGGAGGGCGTCGTGGTACAGGCTGTAGCTCGTGAGCCAGCTGATGGCCGGGAAATGGCGCTCGAAGGCGAGCTGGTCCTCGAGGCTCCAGAAGACCTTCACGACCTTGAGCGTCGCCTGCACGACGGGATCGGACAGGTCTCCGCCGGGCGGCGAAACGGCGCCGATGACGGATAGGGTCCCCGTCCTGCCCTCGCCGCCGAGACAGATCGCCCGGCCCGAGCGCTCGTAGAACTCGGCGATGCGCGACGGCAGGTACGCGGGATATCCCTCCTCGCCGGGCATCTCCTCGAGGCGTCCCGACATCTCCCGCATCGCCTCCGCCCAGCGGGAGGTCGAATCGGCCATGACCGCGACGTCGTACCCCATGTCCCGGAAATACTCGGCGATCGTTATGCCGGTGTACACGGAGGCCTCGCGGGCCGCCACCGGCATATTCGAGGTGTTCGCGATGAGAACGGTGCGCTCCATGAGCGGACGCCCGGTCGCCGGATCGGTGAGCTCGGGGAACTCCTGGAGCACGTCGGTCATCTCGTTCCCGCGCTCGCCGCAGCCGATGTAGACGATGATCTGCGCGTCCGACCACTTGGCGAGCTGGTGCTGAATCACGGTCTTTCCCGCCCCGAAAGGCCCCGGCACGCACGCCGTTCCTCCCTGGCTGATCGGGAAGAGCGCGTCGATCACGCGCTGCCCGGTGACGAGCGGCTTCTGCGGAATGAGCTTCTTCACGATGGGACGGGGCGTGCGCACGGGCCAGCGGTGCATGAGCGCGATCGGGCGCTTTCCGCCCGGCGTCTCGATCTCGGCGATCGTCTCCTCGACCGTGTACGAGCCTCGCTCGGGGACGCGGACGAGCGTTCCCGCGCCGACGGTCGGCGGCACGAGCACGCGGTGTACGATGAGCTCCGTCTCGCGCACCTCGCCGAGGATATCGCCGGGCTCGACGCGGGCCCCCGCCCGCAGATCCGCCTTCGGAACGAACTCCCAGCGGCGCGCGTGGTCGAGTCCGGGGACGTTGATGCCGCGCGTGATGTAGTGGCCCGCCTTCGCGTACACGACGTTGAGCGGCCGCTGGATGCCGTCGTAGATCGATTGCAGGAGTCCCGGGCCGAGCTCGATCGAGAGCGACGTCCCGGTCGATTCGACGACCTCGCCCGGACCGAGCCCCGCCGTGTCCTCGTAGACCTGGATGTACGCCTCGCTGCCGTGCAGCTCGATGATCTCCCCGATGAGGCGCTTCTCGCTCACGCGGGCGACTTCGAACATCTTCGCTTCCTGCATCCCCTCGGCGACGATGAGGGGTCCCGACACTTTGACGATTCTGCCCGTGCTCATACCGTTACCGACTCCTCCGTTCGCGCCCGGCGGGGCGGGCGTCATTTCGGCGCGATATCCTGCCCGACCGCTTTCACGACCGCCATCCGGATCTCCTCGAACGCGACGCCGCCGGGGCGCGGTCCCTCCCTCGTCCAGACGGCGCCGCGCACATCGGGGATGACGCTCACGACGGGGAACGTCCGGAGCGTGCGCAGACGGATGCGATCCTTGTATTGATGGAAGACCTCCTCGGTGACGAGAATGATCTTGAAACGCCGCTTGACGACCTCGTCGAACTGGTCCTGCGTGAGGACGCCTCCCTGCGTTTCGAACGTCTCGCAGCCGAGAAGGCGGAAATATTCTATCGAATCCGAGTCGCCGA
>JAGUZZ010000212.1:0-2502 GCA_020060525.1 bacterium
CCGCGGCGCCCTCGGCGCCGCGGAGCTCGACGTACACGCGCTCGATGATCCGGTTGCGCAGCCGCCCCGCGAACGCGGCGATCTCGTCTTCGCGGCCGCGGTTCGTCCGCAGTATGAAGTTGTAGCCGACGACCGCGGGGATCGCGGCGCCGAGTCCGAAGATCGTCGTAATGAGCGCGACGGCGATCCCGGGTCCCACGACGAAGAGGCTCGCGGACCCCTGCGCCCCCATGCTCAGGAACGCGCTCATGATGCCCCACACCGTTCCGAACAGACCGAGGAGCGGCGAGATCGAGGCGGTCGTCGCGAGGAACTGCATGTACGATTCGTAGCCGGCCATGACTGCCGTGATCTCGGTCTCGATGATCCTGTCGAGGGAGGCGGCGCTTCTCACCTCGCCCGTTTCGAGCTCGGAGGCGAGCTTCGCCGCGAGCGCGGCCTCGGGGCTCGAAGGGAACGAGGAGGCGTGCCCGGCGAGCGCCTTGAGGGAATGCTCCTTGCGGAACAGATCGAGGAAACGCCGTGTTTCCCCGCGGGAAATCCGAAAGAAACGGGCCTTCTCTATCATGATCGTCCACGAGATGACCGAAAGCACGGTCAAGGTGAGCAGGATCCCGTTCCCGACCCAGCCGCCGTGGAATATGACTTCCGAGAGTTTTCCGGAGATTTGAAGAACCGTCGGTGCACCGGCGAAAGCCATTCTGAGCCTCCTTGAAAAGCGCTATCGGGCAACTTACTATAGTACCCTGCGAGGGTCAAGAACGTTTCGGATATTCGACGAGAGGACTATTCACAATACCCGCATGAAGTTAGGCGGATCGTGCCCCCCCCGCCGCGGCGCTCCCGCGAGGAACCGCTCGGGCGCGCCTTACGTACAATATATGGGAGCGGGCGGCGTCGCGCCCGCAGAAAGGAGTATGGCGCTTGTAAAGACCGCCGACCGGCTATATAATAAGAAGGGATAGTCTGCTCGGGAACGATCGATGCAGGAATCCCCGCCGGAATGTCGTGATGAATAACCCCACCCCTGGGAAGGAGCGAGAGCCATGAAACGCTCGATAACGCTCGTCCTGTGCGTCTCTCTCCTCGTCGTTCTGAGCGGGGCGCCGGTCGGCGCCGTGGATTTCAAGAAAAGCCCCGGGCCGTCCGCGCCGGCCTCCGACGGAGGACTCGCCGTCACCGTGGAGCTCACGGGCGAACGCGGAGCCGTGTACGCCCCGGGAAAGAACATCGGCGTATCTTTCACCGCCTCGCGCCCGGCGTACGTCGTCATCTACAACATCGACACCGACGGATACGTCAACCTCCTCTATCCCGCCGACGGGCGGCCCGTTCGCGTCGAGGGCAGGAAGACCTACTTTCTCCCGGAACCGGGCTCGGGCGTTTTCTGGGAGACCGGCGGCAAAACCGGCGTCGAATACATCCATGCGCTCGCGGTCGAGGATCGCGGCCGGCTCGACGAGGACGAGCTCTACTTCCTTTCGAAAAGCGAGCGGCTCCCGGACGAAAAGCGCCTTCGCGTCGATCTCGATCCGTTCCTCGCGTTCAACATGATCGTCGAGGAGATCGTGCGCGACGCCGCGCGGACGCCGCCGGCGACCGCCTACACGTACTTTTACATCAACCGCCGCGTCGAGTACCCGCGCTATCTCTGCGCGAAGTACCACGGTCCCGGAGAGATCGCTGATCCGTACGCGATGGAATGCCCGGGTGTGTCGATCGAACGGATCGCGTACGCCGACGAACCGCGCTATCCCTATCCGCCGCTCTACGACATACGGGAGTCCGGCGGGTACGACGACGACTACTCCGCCTCGGACGAGGACGACCGCTACGACTACCGTGACGACGAGTACGACCGCGACGAAACGAGGGTGTACCTGTCGCTCTCCTACGGATCGTACGCCTCTCCGTGGTATTCGCCGTGGCCGTACTACGGGGGGTCTTTCTTCGGCTGGGGGCTCTACCCCGCCTGGGATCCCTTCTGGGGCGGCTTCTATTGGAACATCTGGTGGCACGACTATTACGGCTGGCCGTATCACTACAGCTCGTGGTACCGGCCGTATAACTACTGCTACGGCTGCTATTATCCGTGCTGGTCGTGCGGCGACTACCGCTACGGGCCGTACGCGGGCTCCTATCGCACGCTCTACGGCGATCGAAGCGCGGCGAAGCGGCGGATCGATTACGCGGCGACCAGCAAAGCGCTCAGCCGCGAGCGATCCCTCGAGGGCACTCGTCTCATGGAAACGAAACGGCGCGATGTCGCGCAGCGGATCGAACGCTCCGATCTCGGCCGCCGCGCCGTCGACCGCGGTCTCGACGCCCTGACATCCCGGCACGAACGCGCCGTAGCGCCGAATCGCGCCGGGGAGAGGACGACCGGCCGCGATCGCCCGGCGGTGCGAGGGACCGAACGCCCCGCGGGCACGAGAAGAGGCGACCGGGGCCGCGAAGCGATCGGACGCGAAACGACGAGAAACGTGCGTGACGCGACGCGGC
>JAGUZZ010000098.1:0-3460 GCA_020060525.1 bacterium
GCGATCGCCGTCGTCATGAACCGCGGCGCGGAGCGCCGCGGCGACCGTCCCGCCGCCGCGCGCCACGATTCCATCGCCCATGCGCACGAGCGCGCGGGACGGATGCCGGAGGCGGAGATCGAATATCAGAAGGCCCTCATCGCCGACGGAAGCTGGGAAATCCCCCTGAACAACCTCGCCATGCTCTACATCCGCAAAGGAGCGTTGGCCGAGGCGGATTCCCTGCTCCGGCGCGCGGTCTCGCTCGCGCCCCGGTACGCCGCCGCGCTCTACAACCTCGGCGACGTGCGCTGGCGCCTCGAGGATCTCGACGGAGCCGAAACGTATTTCCGCCGCGCCGTCGACGCCGACCCGTCGCTCGCCGCGCCGTACAACAACCTCGGCCTCCTGCTCGTCCGGCGCGGCAAGGCCGAGGAGGCGGTCCGAATTCTCGACGAGGGTCTCGCCCGGGAACGAACGGACCCCGCCGAGGAACCGCTGCGCGGCTACTTGTACAAGAACCGCGGGCTCGCCGCCGCCGCGCTCGGCCGCGAATCGGAGGCCGGCTCGTACTGGCGGCAGGCGTTCGAGATCATACCGGACAACCCCGAGCTCCTGAGACTCCTCGCCGAATGGCATACCCGCGCGGGACGGAGCGCGGACGCGGCCGCGTGCTGGAACAGGCTCGGCGCCGTCGGTTCGGAGGCGGACAAGGCCGGCGCCGCGGAGGCTCTCCGCCGTCTCCGGCCGGCGGAATGAGAGAAGCCCGGCCGCCGAACCTCCGCCGGATTCGACGACCGGGCTTTCGAGAACCCGCTCCACTCAAAAGAGACGCGGACTAGACAATATGGATCCCGCTGGACTCCCTGCTTACCTGAGAAGCACGAGCTTCCGCGTCTTCGTGAACCGTCCCGCGTTCAGACGGTAGAAATACACGCCGCTCGACAGGCGCCGCCCTTCGTCGTTGCGGCCGTCCCACTCGACGCGATAAAACGCGGCGGGGAGATCCCGCGCGACGAGAGAGCGGACCCTGCGGCCGCTCGCGTCGTAGACGACGAGCGCCACGCGGCAATCCTCCGCGATCGTGAACTTGATGAGCGTCGTCGGATTGAACGGGTTCGGCACGTTCTGCGCGAGATCGAGCGGCGCGCGCACGTCGAGACGGAACGGACCCGCGATGACCCGGCTTCCGTCGCGGGACACGCGCTCGAGCTCGTAGTAGTAGGTCCGGTTGAGCGAGACCTCAGTGTCCCGAACCTCGTACTCTCCGCCGTCCGCGCCGCCGCGGGCCGGAACCGTTTCCCCGCCGATCCTCTCGAAGAAACCGTCCTCGCGATCGGCGCGCAGCACGTTGAATCCGTCGACGCCGGATTCCGTCTGCGTGCTCCATCGGATCGCGGCTTCCTCCCCGCGCATAACGGCCGAAAAACCCGCGACGGTCACGGCGACCGGCACGCTTATCATGAAGGGATCGGGGCTGATGCCCATCCCGAGGACCTCGCCGTCACGGAGGAGCGTGACGAGCACCCGGCAGTTCGCGTGCTCCGTTTCCGGCGGGCGCCAGGGAACGCCGCCCTCGTCCGGCACGGCCTCGGCGACGGGGAGCCACGTTTCGCCGTTATCGGGGGACCAGTGCACGTTGACCGCGTCGACGCGAATTCCCGCGGGCGACGTCCAGAGGATCGTCGTGATCTCGCCCATGGCGACCACGCAGCCCGTCGGATGCTTCACCGCCGGCCGGATCGTGCGGATCGTATCGCATCCCTCGAAGGTGCGGTTTCTCGCGTTCCCCGTGATCGTCACCGGCACGTATTCCCCCTGCGGCAGGATCGCTTGGAACAGGGCGCGGTCGAACTTGCAGACGAGCTCGCGGACGCCGTCCGCGTCGCAATCCTCGATCTCCCAGCGCTCCGGATCGGCTGGAATCGCGTTCTGGAGCAGGACGCTCGCGAGCACGATCTCCTCGGGGAAGAAGGCCGCGGGTAACTCGATGCGTCCGGTCACCCACCGGCCGTGCGACTGCAGATTGAGGGTGTGCGGCGTGACCGTGACGTCCGCCGAGAGGGGCCCGACCGGCACGCTCGAGGCGTTGAGGACGGTGACCGTTTTATCTCCCGCGTTGCAGATGATCGCGAGCCCCGAGCCGGACGGATCGAAGGCGATATACGCCGGATCGCTTCCGGCCGGTATCGTATCGATCGGCGACACCGCGACGCGGGTCGGGGGGATGATGACCCCCGGCTCGAATACGGAGGCGCCCGCGACGATCGCGAGCGAGTAGACGACCACCTCGTCGCTGTCTTCGAGGATGATGTAGAGGAGCGCGCCGTCCGGACTCACCGCCACGCTCTTCGTCGTCGTGCCCGCGGAGATCGTCGCGAGGACCTGGTTTTCCGTCGGACTTCCCTCCTGCACGTCGACGACGAGGATGTCGCCTCCCGTCGTGAGGATGATGAGGAGCGCGCCGTCCGGCGTCACCGCGACGCTCTTCGTCGAGGAGCCGGTCGAGACGGCGCCGACGACGGCGTTCGTTTCGGCGTCGACGATCGAGTACCCGGCGTCCGTGCCGACGTACACGACGGCGCCGTCCGGCGTCACCGCCACGCTCTTCGCCGAGGAGCCGGTGGAGATCGTCGCGAGCACCTGGTGATGCGTCGCGCTCGTGTTGTCGCCGTCGATCACGCTCAGACTCGAAGAACCGGCGTTCGCGACGTAGACGCGGTCGCCGTCGGGGTTCACCGCGACGTCGAGCGGATTCGTTCCGACGAGAATCGTCTGAACGACCGTATTGAAGGTCGACGAATCGGGATCGACGACGATGATGGAAACGCTGCCCGAGCCGAAGTTGACGACGTACGCGTACGTGCCTTCGGGATGGATCGCGATCGCGACGGGATTGTCTCCGACCGAGATGCTCGGATAGGTCGCGAGGCCGCCGATGTCGATCGGGACGACGATGTCGCCGTCCGGACTCACCGAGTACGCGATCGCTCCGTCGGGCGTCACGGCGACGCTGTTCGTCGAGTTGCCGGTGCCGACGGTCGCGACGACCTCGTCGACGGGCGACAGGCTCGGCACGAGCACGACGAAGGGCGCGGCGTTCGTCGTATCCCCTCCCGACGCGACGCGGACCGATCCCGTGATCGCGGCGAGAGGCACCTTGAGGCTCAGATAATCGACTCCGGCCGACGTCGGCGGGACGGCGGCGCCGTTGAAGAGAACGGTGTTGTTCGCCGGCGACGGATCGAAGCCTTGTCCCGAGAGCATGAGGCTCGCGCCGGCGGACGCCGCCGGCGGCGTCACCGATGCGAGGACGAGCGGCGGTTTCGGGGCCGTCGTGAACCGGCTCGAATCGGGATTCTGGAGGGAATCGCCGAGCGCTCCGAGGATCCCGCCGGTGGCCTCGAGAACGTACGTCGCGCCGTATTCGAGCGCGGCGAGCGGAATGAGGGCCACGCGGCGGTCGCCGTCCGCGAAGCCC
>JAGUZZ010000357.1:0-3750 GCA_020060525.1 bacterium
AGCTTCGTTTTCAAGGATCTCACCCCGGACAGTGCAGGGGTGGGCCTGGCAGGGGGTTCAGAGGTCGACCCAAGGAATGTGCTCGAGCACTCGCGGGATTCGCTTTTTGCACGCTATGCGCACCCCCGCGCGGACGCCGCTCCGCTCGATGACGAGGCGGGCCGCCCGGTGGCAGAGGTTCTCCTCGTTCCACGGCACGTCGGAACGGTCCCCCGACAGGGCGACCCCCGAGGCCGCGCGCTCGAAACGGAGCTCGTCGAAGAGGGAGACGGGCTGGTAGAGGGTCTCGATGTCGTGATAGCCGTCGCCGCGGCGGCGGATGACGTCGAGGTAGAGGTTGATCTTCGCTGCGGCGAGCGCCTTGATCATCGCTGCGTGGCCATGGCGGGCGCGGAGCGGCGGGCGGACCGCCCGCTACCGCTTTCCGGGGCGGCGGCGCCGGTACGTCTCCCGGAGCGCGCCCCATTCGGTCTTTTCGAACGCCCGGATCTTGGTCCGGCCGACGGTCGGATACCAGAACAGGTCGTGATAGATGTTCGACGCGAGGGGCGCCCAGCCCATGAGCGGCGAATGGAGCGCGATCCTCTCGAGAAAGCGCAGCGGTCCGAGCCGGAGCATCTGGTCCCCCCAGATGACGAGGCTTCGCTTCGCCTTGAAATGGAAATCGAAGCCGCCGACGTCCTCGCCGGCGATCTCGATGCGGTCGAGGCGCGCCTCTCCGAGCCCGCGCTCGGTGGCCGTGCGAAGATACGGAATCGACATCGGGTCGAACCCCATGATCCGCGCGGCGACGGCGTCGATCGCGACCGAGTCCGCGCTCGCGAGCAGCACGTTCCCGACGACGGGCTCCATCGTCCGCGGCCCGGCCCCGTCGCCGCAGATCGTGCCGTCCATCACGGCGAAGATCCTCGGATGGAGCTCGCGCTGCATGATGAGAAGATCCACGAGCACCTCGTGGATGTACTTGTGCGCGTAGTGGCGGACCTCCTTGAGGAGGCCGCCGAAGGCGTTCTTGACCGCTCCCGTCGTCGTCGAATGGCCGTGCGTCTTGACCGTCGGGAGATGGAGGATGTCGCGGCCCGCGAAGAGCGCCGGGATCTCGATCCCTTCGGGAAAGATCTCGTGGAGCCGAAGAAGAGGCTCGCGGAAGGTATGCACGGTCCATTCCGTCTCGGTGAGCGGCTTGAACTCGAGCCCGTACCGCTCGAGCACGGGCAGCCAGAGGTTGTTCTCCGCCCCTTTCCGCGGATCCGTGACGACGGTTTTGTTCTCGACGGGGAGGATGCGTCCGGCGTCGTATCCGTGCGCGAGGAGCCACCGGACGACCCCCTCGAGCTGCCACGGCTGGCTGGAGCACGCGGGGAAATACTTCGTCCAGGAGAGGTTGAGCTTGAGGAGGAGCTCACGCTCGCCCGCGAGATGCGAGGCCGCGCCCGCGAGATCCATCGCCCGCGCGATATCGTCGAGGACGGTCGAGGTGTTCGTACGGACGACGGCGACGGTCGATGCCATGCCGGGGGCCTCCGATCGCTAGACGCGCCACAGGATGAAGATGGTCGCGAGGAACCAGAGAAAGACGTCGATGATGATCGATTTTTCCGTGAGGAGGATGCCCGACGGATCGCCCCCCTCGTTCCTGCTGTACACGATGTAGAGATACCGCATGATGCCGAACACGACGAACGGAATCGTGAAGACGAGGTTGCTCGTGCCGAACTTCTCCACCGTCGTCGGCCACACCGTGTAGATCGAGTAGGAAACGAGCGCCGTCGTCGCGGAAAGCCCGACGAGCTGGTCGAGGAGATGCACCGAATAATCCTTGAGGGCGAGCCGGTGCTCGTCCGCGCGCACGAGATGCTCGATCTCGTTCCGCCGCTTGCAGAATCCGAGGAAGAGCGAGAGGAAGAGCGTGCAGATGAGAAGCCACGGCGAGATCGCGAGCCCCGGCAGTATCGGATGGAGAACCGCGACGCCTCCCCACGCGCGCAGCAGGAAGTTGAACGAGATAGCGATAACGTCGAGGATCACGACCTGCCGAAGGACGGTCGAGTAGGCCACGTTGAGCGCGACGAAGATCGCCGACACCGCGAAGAACCCGCGCCCGAGAAAATAAGCCGCCGCGAGCGCGGCCGCCATGAGCGGGACGGCCGCTGAGAGCGCGTCGCGCGGGGAGAGGATCCCCGACGAGATCGGCCGCTTCTTCTTCCCGGGATGCCGGGCGTCCCGCTTTCGGTCGAAAACGTCGTTCAGGATGTACGCGCACCCCGAGATGACGCAGAAGACGCAGAACGCGTAGAAGCTTCGGAGCAGCAGGCCGCGCTCGAAGAGGTGCCGCGAGAAAACGATCCCCGCGAAGAGGACGAGGTTCTTCGTCCACTGGCGGGGGCGCATCGAAACGAGAATGTGCCAGAACGTCATAATAAACGTATTCTAGCGGATGCGGCCGCGTCCCCGCAACCGATTATTGGAGGCGCATGCGGCGGAGCGCGGCGTTCGCCCCGACGACGACGTAGATCATCGTCACGACCTCGGCGTCCCCGAAGTTCCATTCGAAGAGGCCGTTCACGACGAACCCCGCGAGCGCGGCGAGCGACCCGGCCGCGAAGGCGCGCTCCGGCGGCGGTAGGTCGAGCTTCAGGTTGCCCGCGACGAGGACGACGAACGAGACGAGGAGGTACAAGAACGCCGCGAGCCCGACGACGCCGGTCTGCACGGCGATCTGGAGAAAGACGTTGTGCAGGTGGCCGTGGACGTGAACGGCGCCCGGCGGCATGTGCTCGCGGTAGAGGCCGGCGAGATCGCGCGTTCCGACGCCGAGCACCGGATGCTCCTTGAAGATGCTCCATCCGCCGCGCGCGAGCTCGATCCGCTGGACGTTCGTCCGGTACGAGGGATTCCAGATGCTCTCGACGCGCTCTCGGTAGCGGGCCGGCAGGAGCACCGCGAAGAGAACGAGCGCCGCGGCGAACGGAACGAGCAGGCGCCTCCGCAGGATCGCGAGAACGACGGCGAGAGCGGCGACCATCCCGAGCCACGAGCTCCTCGTGAACGAGAAGAAGAGCGCCGCGAGCGAGGCGGCGGAGGCGAAGAGCGCCGCGGCCCGCGTCCGTTTCCCTACGCCTGCGCCGAGGGCGACGGCCGCGAAGAGCGACGAGAGAACGAGGGTGATCCCCCCGAACGTCATCGCCGTCGAAAACGTTCCGGGGGTCCGTCCGAGCGTTCCCTCCCCCCTGCCGAGAAGAAAGACCGCGACGCCGAAGAGCGAGCTCGCGGCCCCCGAGACGAGAAGCACCGCGAAGAGCCGGCGGCCCGCCGTCCGCGTCGCGACTCCGAACGCGACGAGATAGACCGCCGCGACGAGGAGGAGGTTCTTGAGCCCCCGGAGGCTTTCGACCGGCTCGTCGGAGAAGAGCGCCGCCGCGAGCGAGACGAGCGCGAAGAGGAGCACCGGCGCGTCGAGGGGGGTGCGCCGCGGCGCCGGGAGCCGCCCGCGGAGAGCGAAGACGGCGTAGAGCAGGATCGCCGCTCCGAGCGCGGTCTGCGTTCCGGCGATGGAGAACGTCGTGAAGAAAACGAAGGCCCCGAGAGCGGCGTAGAACGCGGCCGTCGCGCCCCCGGCGGATGCGGCGAGGCTCTTACGAGACATGCTCGCCCACGCCTCGCGCGATCTCGGCGACCGCGCGTTCGATCGCGGGGACGTCCGCCTCGTCGAGGCTCCGCAGGAGAGCGAGGTACCGGCCGGTCGCGTCG
>JAGUZZ010000037.1:0-2727 GCA_020060525.1 bacterium
ACGCCGGAGCGTCTCGGCGCCGGGCCAGGCGACCTCCGCGCCGGCGGCCGGGTAAAGCTCGGGCCCCGAGGCGAGAAAGGGCTTCTCCGCGGGGAGCGGAATGAACCGCTCTCGCGGCCACCCGAGGAGCGGATAGAATATCGAGAGCGGGCTCTTGCCGCCGACGCCGTGGAGCGGACCGCGCCGCACGAGCCCGAGCGATCTCATGACGCGGAAGAGACCGTTGTCGGCGCCCTCGAGGAGACGGAGCGCGATCCGTTTCACGCGCGGCATCATCCCCCGGCGCGCCATCTCGGCGCGGGCCGCCATCACGATCTCGTCGGCGCGAACGCCCGAGGGACAGTTCTCCTCGCAGGTCATGCAGTGGAGGCAGAGGTCGAAGATCTTTTGCAGCTCGCGATCGTCTATCTTCTCGCCGCGGAAGAAGGCCTCGGCGAGCTCGACCTTGCCCCGCGCCCCGGCCCACTCCTCGCGGTACACGGAAAGGAGCGGACACACGAACCTGCACGAGCCGCACCGGTTGCAGAGGAGAAAGTCCCCCGTCACGTCTCGCTTCGTCCCGCTATTCGTATTTTCGGAAACGCCCATCGCTCCCCTTTCCGCACCCCCTCCTTCAACCTCATACACCCGGGCTAGGGCGACATGATGCCCGCGGGATCGAATACCCGGTAAATTTTCTCCCTGATGTCCGCTAGAACGGCGAGGCTCCGGGGATCGCCGGCCGCGATTTCGGTCGCCGCATCCGCGGATCCTCCGCGTCCGGCGCCCGCGCTCGACGCGCCGTCGCGCGAAGTCCAGCCTGAGGGCTCGAGCCCGAACGGCCTCGGCAACAGCCTCAGAGTCGCCCGCGCGATCACGCCGCACCTGCCGCCGCTTCCGATGACGAAGCCCGCGACGTTGTACCCCGTGACGTCTTTCACGGCGCGGGATCCCGTGCGAACGACCTCTCCCCTCGGGATCGCGAGCTCGAGGGAGAGCACCCACTCGCGAAGGCGACCCCAGCGATCGTCCGTCGGGAAGCGGGCGCCGCCCATGAGAAGCTCCGCCACGCTCGCCTCGCGCGCCCGCGCGTCCGGCTCGTGCGGAAATCGAAGCCCCGCGCTCGACACGGCGTCGAGGAAATCCCCGAACCGCGCGCCGCCCCCGACGACGGCGAGGTAATCGGTCCTCGACACCTCGTCTATCCCGGCCATCGCCGCGTGGCTCGCGATCACGAGGGCGCCGCCGGATGTTTCGAGCGACTCGAGCTCTTCGACGGATTCGGAGACGGGAGGAAGGGGAACACCGCGCGCGACCCCGGACGGATCCTCGAAAACGGCGGCGCGCACGTCACGGCCCTCGGAGCGAAGCCGCGTGCACGCCCCGAAAATCCGGGCGGCCTCCGCTGCGTCCCGAGGCGCGAAATGAAATATCCTCTCGGCCATGGCACCCCCGCGCGGCCGGAGCGGCCCGCGGAAAAATGGCGAGCGGCCCGCGCCACGCGGCCCGCGGAAAAAGGGACACGGCCCGCGCCCCGCGCGAACCCGCGCCCTCCCCCGGGCTCCGCGCCAGTCCTAGCCGCCGATGACCCGCAGTATGACGGGTATGCTCGCGATGCTCGCGAGCGTGGAGGCGAGGATCGCGACCGCCACTATCCGCGGCCGGCAGTTCCACTCGGTCGCGTACACCACCATGTTGACCGCGGTCGGCATCGACGACTGCAGGATGAGCACCTGATTCATGTTCGGTCCGAAATCGAAGAGATGCACGAGCGCGTAGGAGACGGCGAACCCTCCGGCGATCCGGAGCGCCGCGGCCGCCGCGCCGTCCTTCACGTCCCTTCCGACCGTGGCCGCCGTGTCGCCCGGGGCGCACGCGGCCGCGCGCGTTCCCTCCTCCTCGAGGTCGAGCGCCGCCGCTGCGCCGTTTCGCCAGATCGACCACTCGAGCACGATGCGCTCGAGCTGCATGCCGAGGAGGATGAGCCCGAGCGGGATCGCCGCCTGCCCGAGCATGTTGATCATCTTCATGAAGGGCTCGGACGGCAGGGCGTCGAAATGGACGAGGAGCCTCGCCGCGACGATCGCGTAGATGAGCGGCACTTTGAAGATCGACGCGAAGGCCTGCCGCGCCCCCTGCCGTCCCGCGCTCGCGAGGAACACCCCCGTCGTCGATTGCGTGATGGACGAGGCGACCATGTAGATCGTCCCGTAGACGAGCCCCCATCGTCCGAAGGCGAGCATGCAGACGGGGATACCGTAGAAGCCGCTGTTCACGAACACGGACGAGATCGCGATCGCCTGGCGTTCGGCTCGGTCGCGCCTCGAGACGAAGCCCGCCCCGAGCGACACGCCGAGTATCACGGCCTGCATGCAGACGATGAAGAGGAGCACGCGGAGAATGAGACCGGTCTCGGCCTCGGCGCTCGCGAGCGACATGAAGACGAGCGCGGGGGAGAGCAGGTAGAGCTGCGCGCGGGAGAACGCGCGCAGGTCCACCTTTCCGTATTTTCTCAGGAGAAAGCCGAGAAAGATGATGAAGAAAACGGGCAGAATGACGTTCGTGAGCACCACTGCAGCACTCGCCCGGAGCCCGGGCCCTTTACTTCTTGCCCTTCTTCGTCTTCGGCTCCGCGGCCTTCGCCTTTTCCTTCTTCGGGGCCTTCGGGGCCTCGGCCTTCGGCTTCGGGGCCTCCGCGGGCGGCGCCTCGACGGCGGCCGCTTCGGCTGCGGGCTCCGTCTCGGCGGG
>JAGUZZ010000234.1:0-14465 GCA_020060525.1 bacterium
CGAGCTTGGCCCGGACGAGCCCGTCAGGCGCGCCGAGCGGCTCGAACGAGACGATCGTCCGGTCGAGATCCGGTCCCATCTCGGGCCCGTAATAATCGGTCATCGAGAACGGGTGCGCCCCGCCCCGGTAATCGACGCGGCCGAACCGCTCCTCGAGCGCGGGGAACAGCAGACCCTCGAGATCGAAGCCTCGCGGATGCAGAATCGCCGCGAGATATTTTGCCGGCGCCGCCTCGCGGGGCCGTCCCGCCTTCGGATGAGCCACGCCGCACCGCCTTCGCGCGCGGATCGCCGCCGCGCCTCTCTATTCCGCGATGACGCGGAGCCTCTTCTTCCCGTCCCGCCGCCACGAGCGCCGCAGCCGTTCGATGTGGTCCCTCGCCTCCGCGGTGACGGCGGCGGGTATGCCGAACTCCTCCGCGATGCGCTCCTCGAGCCCGCTCCGGATGTTCTCGTTCGCCTTGCCCGTCCGGCTTCTCACGCGCAGGTGATGATTCTTGACGTAGAGGTGCCCTTCGGAGGTGAGGCGCGTGAGAAGGAGGTTGTTCATCATCGGCAGGGCGAACGAATCCTGCCAGTGCCTCATGAAATCGGCGTGCGAGACGCCCGCCGTCCTCACCGTGTATCGCCACTTCCGCCCGCCGGTCCGGGGCGCCGCGACCGGGGAGCGATCGCTCCATCCGGTCCGCGAGAGCTCGTCCCACCCCCCTCGAGCGTGAAGAGATCGTAGCTCTCGTTCCGGCGCGGCCGAAGCTCCACGACGCCGAAGGTGGTCGCGACCCGCGCGGGAACGCCCGAAAGCTCGACCGGTTCGCCGACGAGATATCCCGGGTCGACGAGATAGCGCTTCCCCCTCATCTCAACGACGAGCGCGCAGTGGATGTTCGGCCGCTTCATGTCGGCCATGACCGGGTAGCAGCGGAACCCCGCGCTCGAGAGCATCGAGCCGAGGCAGTAGGTCAGCGAGAAGCACGTCCCTCCCGTATGACGCTCGAGGAACCCCGTGACGACCTCGACCGGCCCCCGGAGCCTTTCCTCGGGGGAGCGGGCCGTGAACTTCTTTATGATCTTCGTCAGGTTCTCGTAGGGAAGGTTCGAATAGGCGGCGATCATGAGGCGCAACAGCGGGAGATCGGCGCCGCCGGGAGCGATGCGGAAACGGCCCGCGAAAAGCTCCCGGGCCTCGCGACCCCCCGACGCCAGCGGATCGTTCCATATGTCGAAGCTCATGGCGCCCCTCCTCGATTCGCGTTTTCAGGGAAGCGAGCATACCATATACTGGCGCGATACGATAACGGCCGAATGCGCCGACGGAGGTCGATTGCCCGAGAAGCTGAACGAAGCCCGCGTATCCGCCCCGGGGCGACTGTGCCTCTTCGGGGAGCATCAGGATTATCTCGGCCTTCCGGTCGTCGCGCTCGCGATCTCGCTCCGCGTCGCGATCGAAGGCAGGCGCCGGCGGGACGGGCTCGTCCGCGTGGATCTCCCGGACGTTTCCTCGTCGATCGAGTTCCGTATCGACGAGCCGCCGCGTCACGGCGGCGCGGCGGATTTCTTCCGGGCCGGCGCGAACGTCCTGCGGCGCGAGGGACTCTCGTTCTCGACGGGGTTCGACTGCTCGGTGCGCGGCGGCATCCCCCCGCGGGCGGGGACGGCGAGCTCCTCGGCGATGGTCGTCGGCTGGATCGTCTTTCTCGCCCGCATGAGCGACGGGGCCCGCGAGCTTTTTCCAGCCGAGGCGGCCCGCCTCGCCTACGCGGCCGAGGTGCTCGAGCTCGGCGGGGCGGGCGGGATGATGGACCAATTCGCCGCGGCGTACGGCGGCGCCTCGGCGATCTCGTTCGATCCCGCGCCCGACGTCGAGCAGCTCGAAGCGCCCCGGGGCGCGTTCGTTCTCGGAGATTCGCGCGAGCCCAAGGATACGCAGGCCGTTCTCTCGCGCGTGAAGGACGCGATCCTCGACGTTTCGCGCCGCCTCGCGGCGCGGCACGCGGGCTTCTCCCTGCGCGAGACGCCGCTCGAGGATCTCGGCCGGTACGCGGGAGAGCTTTCGCGCGCGGAGCTCGACCTCCTCGGCGCCGTGCTCGCGAACCGCGACGTCACTCGCGGAGGGATCGGGCTGTTCCGCGGCGGACGGCTCGACGACCGCGCCCTCGGAACGCTGCTCGACGAGCAGCAGATCCTGCTCCGCGAGGTCCTCGGCGTGTCCACGCCGAAGATCGACCGCATGCTCGATGCGGCGTTGCGCGCGGGGGCGCTCGGCGGTAAGATCAACGGCTCGGGCGGCGGAGGCTGCATGTTCGCGTACGCGCCGGATCGCTTCCGCGAGGTCGCCGAGGCGATCGAGCGGGCCGGCGGGACCGCCTACGTCGTTCGCGCCGACGGGGGAGTTCGGATCGAAGAGGCGGCCGCGTAGCGAAGCCGCCGGGACACGCACATCGGAGGGAACGTTACGATGGATCCCAACATAGCGATACTCGCGGGAGGAGTCTCCTCGCGCATGAAAAAGGCGCTCGCGGACGCGGCGGACCTCGATCCCTCGCTCCGGCGGGACGCGGCCGAGAAGCCGAAGGCCATGATCGGCGTCGGCGACTCGGGACGGCCGTTCATGGACTACCTTCTCGAGAACGTCGCCGCGGCGGGATACAAAAACGTCTGCATCGTGGTCGGCGAGCGGGACGGCTCGATCCGCGAATACTACGAAGACCCCGAAAACGCCCGAAGGTTCGGCGGCCTCGCGATCAGCTACGCCGTTCAGCCCATCCCTCCGGGCAGAACGAAGCCGCTCGGCACGGCCGACGCCGTGCACCGCGCGCTCCTCGCGCGCCCCGACTGGAAGGGGCGGCGGCTCACCGTCTGCAACAGCGACAACCTCTACTCGGTGCAAGCGCTCCGCCTGCTCCTCGACGACGCGCACCCGAACGCCATGATCGATTACGACCGCTCGGCGCTGCGCTTTCCCGCCGAGCGCATCGCGGCGTTCGCCGTCATCGCGAAGGACGCGGACGGATTCCTCGTCGACATCCTCGAGAAACCATCCCCCGCCGAGATCGCGAAGGCGGCCGACGCGGCCGGCAGGATCGGCGTCAGCATGAACATGTTCCGGTTCTCGTACGATCTTCTCCTCCCCTGCGTCGAACGCGTCCCGATGAACCCGGCGCGGCAGGAGAAGGAGCTTCCCGACGCGGTGCGGATGATGCTCGCCGACCGCCCGCGCAGCATGTTCACGATCCCGCTCTCGGAGCATGTCCCGGACCTCACGTCTCCCTCGGATATCCGCCGCGTCATGGGAGAGCTCGAGACCGGAGAATGATCCGAGGCGCGCGCGCGGCGCGGCGAGAAATTATTCTTGACCCGCACAACCATACATGATAGCTTAATTCATCGGCAAATAGCTGACATACGTTGGGTTTTTGCTTACCTTGAGAAGTTATTTCCAACAGAATAATGGTTTCGAGGTAATACATGAAAGAGCCTTAGATGAAAATATTACTGGTCAATCCTCCGGTCGGCTTCGGCTACTACAGCATGGGACTCAGCCGCCCCCCCCTCGGTCTCGCGTACATCGCCTCGCTTCTCACCGGCGCGCACACCGTTAAAATCGTCGATTTCAACATCGAGAAGCCCCGCTGGGGCCGCTACCCGTTCGAAGGCTTCGACGTCGTCGGCGTCTCGGCCGACACCGCCCGATACAACGTCGCGATGAAGATCGCGAAGCGGGCGAAGGCCGCGGGCGCGACGGTCGTCATGGGCGGTCCACACGTGAGCTTCTTCGACGAGGACGCCCTGAGAAGCGGCGCGGTCGATTACATCATACGCAACGAAGGCGAGCTCGCGTTCCTCTCGCTCGTTCGGCACCTTATGGGCGAGATCCCGATCGAGGACGTGAAGGGGCTCTCCTACTACACGAACGGCGGGATCCTGCGCACGCCCCCCGCTCCGTTCATCACCGACCTCGATTCCCTGCCGTTCCCCGCGCGCGAGCTTCTGCCGCTGCGGCGGTACAAGGAGAAGATCGACGGACGTCCGATGACGACGATGATCACCTCGCGCGGCTGTCCCTTCAACTGCAACTTCTGCTCGTCGTCGCAGTTCTCCGGCGTCCGCTGGCGCCCGCGCTCGGTCGACGGCATCATGGAAGAGATCGATCTCATCTATCACGCGCACGGCTACCGCGCGATAAACTTCATCGACGACAACTTCACCCTCAATCCGAAGCGCGCGATCGAAATATCGGAGCGCATCATCGCGGGCGGATACGATCTCCACTGGGAAGCGATGTCCCACGTCGAAACGGTCGTGAAGCATCCCGAGATGGTCGAGGCGATGGCGCGCGCCGGCCTGCACTGGATGTTCCTCGGCTTCGAGAGCGGAAGCCAGGAGATACTGAACGAATACGGCAAGAAGTCGAGCCTCGAGGACGCGAGGCGCGCCGTGGACATCCTTCATAAAAACGGCGTCAAGATCATCGGCGCCTTCATCCTCGGCGCCCTCGGCGACAGCGATCGCACGATGCTCGAGACGATCAAGCTCGCGAAATCGCTCAACCCGAGCAGGGCGCAGTTCTCGCTGCTGACCCCTTACCCCGGAACGAAGCTCTTCGAGCGCGTGAAGGAGAAGCTCCTCACGAGCAACTGGGAGATGTACTCCGGTCTCCACCCGACGATCAGGCTCGACAAGATAACGCCGCAGCGGCTGAACCGGTTCCTCTTCAAGGCGTACGCCGGATTCTACCTGCGGCCGCCGAAGGCGATCGAGAACTACAAGTACATCTACCGGACGCTCCCGAGCGCGATCACGCTCATCGCGACGAACCTCTTCTCGCGGGGATACCGGGTTTAAATCGGTCCGCGCTGCCGCCGGCCGCGCGGATATCTTCCCTGAACCGTTCCATGAGATTCACCCTGGAATTTTCGGGCGTTGACACCCCGCCTGCGTTTGCTATAAACTAAACATTCAATTATTTTGGAATTTCGGCATCCGGCCGGCAAGGCCGCAGGCGAGATCGATTGCCCCTTTTAACGCGGGAGGAGCTGCGAGCATGGCGAAGGAAACGGTCACCATGAAGAAGCTCGATTTCGGACCACGGCGCGGCGTGTACATCGACATCGCCCCCGAGATCGGGAAGTTCGAGATCCCCGAGCGGACGATCGGGATGTTCGAGGACTACGACCTCGTCTACCGCACTCTGTGCGGCATCCTCTACAACTTCGTTCCAACCTCGGGCCACCCGGGCGGAAGCATCTCTTCGGGACGCCACGTCGCGGGCGTTCTCTTCCACGCGCTCGACTACGACCTCGGCGATCCCGAGCGGGCGGACGCCGACGTCTTTTCCTACGCGGCCGGCCACAAGGCGATGGGGCTCTACGCGATGTGGGCCCTCCGAAACGAGGTCGCCCGGATCGGCCGGCCGACGCTCCTGCCGAAATCGGCGAAGATGCAGCTGCGCTTCGAGGATCTCCTCGGCTTCCGCCGGAATCCGACGCAGGAAACGCCCCTCTTCGCGAAATTCAAGTCGAAGCCCCTCGACGGCCATCCGACGCCGATGACGCCCTTCATCAAGCTCTCGACCGGCGCCTCTGGCGTCGGGGTCCCGGCGAGCTTCGGGCTCGCCTTCGGCGCGCTCGACACCTTCGGCCCCTCGGCGCCGCTCGTCCAGATCACCGAGGGCGAGGGCGGCATGACACCGGGACGCGTCGCCGAGGCCTTCGCGACGGCGTCGGCCGCGCAGCTGTGGAACGTGAAGTTCCACATCGACTGGAACCAGGCCTCCATCGACTCGAACAGGGTCTGCCGCGAGGGCGACAAGCCGGGCGATTACGTCCAGTGGGATCCGGTCGAGTTCGCCTACCTCCACGACTGGAACGTCGTCTTCGTCGCGAAGGGCCACGATTTCCGTCACGTTCTCGCGGCGATCGAGCTCGCCAAGGAGCGGCTCAACGACCAGCCGACGGCGGTCGTCTACCGGACGACGAAGGGCTGGCAGTACGGGATCGAGGGACGCAAATCCCACGGCGCCGGCCACAAGTTCTGCTCGCCGGAGTATTACAAGACCCTCGAGCCGTTCGAGAAGCGCTTCGCGGCGAGCTTCCCCCGCTTCGAGGGCAAGCCCGAGCCGACGGCGGTCGAGCGAAACTTCTGGGACACGATCCTCGTTCTGCGGGGCGCGCTCGAGAGGAACGGCGAGATCGCCTCGTTCTTCAGCGGACGCCTCGAGGAAGCGAAGGCGCGTCTCGACGCGGCGAAGCGCTCGAAGCGCGATGGCTGCCCGAACGTCGGCGCCGTCTACACGGCGAAGGTGAAATCCGACGCGATTCCTCCCGAGTGCACCTACCAGATCGGGGCGCAGGTCACGCTCCGCGGCGCGCTCGGCGACGCCCTGAACCATCTCAACAAGGCCTCGGGAGGCGCCTTCATCGGCGCGGCGGCCGATCTCCTCGACTCGACGAGCATCTCCGGGCTCGCTAAGGGGTTCCCCGAGGGGCTCTACAACGCGATCGCGAACCCCGGCGCGCGTCTCATCGCGACGGGAGGCATCTGCGAGGACTGCATGGGGGCGTTCATGGCGGGCGTGTCGGCGTACGGAACGAACGTCGGCGCGGGCTCGTCCTACGGCGCCTTCATCGCCGCGCTCGAGCACATCGCGGCGAGGCTCCACGGCATCGGCCAGCAGGCCCGCCGCGATCTCACCGGCGCCCCGTACAACCCGTTCATCATCGTCTGCGGCCACGCGGGGCTTAAGACCGGCGAGGACGGCCCGACGCACGCCGATCCCCAGCCTCTGCAGCTCCTCCAGGAGAACTTCCCCGCCGGGATCATGATCACGCTGACCCCGTGGGATCCGCAGGAGCTCTACCCGGTAACGGTCGAGGCCGTGAAGAAGCGCCCGGCCGTGATCGCCCCCTTCGTCACCCGGCCGAACGAGCAGGTGCCGGACCGCGCGAAGCTCCGCTTCCCGCCCGCGACGGCCGCGGCGAAGGGCGTGTACGCGCTCCGCAAGGCCGTGAAGTCCGCGAAGAGGCCCTACCACGGCACGCTCGTGCTGCAGGGAAGCGGCACGACCTGCACCTTCGTTTCCGAAGTGCTGCCGAGGATGGACGAGGCCGGGCTCAACATGAACATCTTCTACGTCTCGAGCGCCGAGCTCTTCTCGATGCTTCCCGCCGCCGAGCAGGAGCGCATCTTCCCCGCGCGGCTCGCGGCGGAGGCGATGGGGATCACGGGGTTCACCCTGCCGACGATGTACCGCTGGGTCGCGTCGAAGGAAGGCCGCGCCCGCACGCTCCACGCGTTCTCCAAGGGGCGTTTCCTCGGAAGCGGCCAGGCCCACAAGGTGCTCGAGGAGGCGGGGCTCCACGGCGAGGGCCAGTGGGAGGCCGTGAAGGCCTACGCGAAGCGGACGGCCCGCGCGGCGAAGTAGCCGGGCGCCGGTTCTTCCCGATCCGGGACCGGGCATGAAAAAAGAGGCTGCCGGCGTCGCGCCGGCAGCCTCTTTCGTTTCGCTCGGGGAACGCCTCAGCGCTTCTCGATCTTCGGCTCGTGGTCGAAGATCTTCCCCTTGCCGGCGATCTTCCCGTTCAGAATCTCGATCGCCTTCTCGAGCTGCACGTCGCGGCCCTGCTTCTCCATCTCCGGCGGGCTCTCGACGTGGACGTCGGGAAGAGCCCCGCGGCTCTCGAGCTGGGCGCCCGTGCTCACTTCCCAGATGCCGATGAAGGTCTTGCGGACCTGGCCGCCGTCGATGAGCGGGTGGCCCGTGACGGCGATCACGAAGCCGAGCGTCGGCACGCCGACGAGGGTGCCGAGCCCGCGCTCCTTCACGGCGCTCGGGAAGACCTCGGCGTCGGAATAGGAATACTCGTTCATGAGCACGACGATCTCGCCCATGAACACTTCCGTCGGCCGCGGCTCGGGGGACTGGTTGCGCGTCTTCTCGATGTGGTACGGCCGCCGCTCGAGGGCGTCGATGATGCGCTCGTCGATGCTCCCGCCGCCGTTGTAGCGGACGTCGATGATGATCGCGTCCTTGTAGCGGTACTTGATGAACTTCTCGTTGAACTCCGCGAGCCCGGCGGTCTGCATATCGGCGAGGTGCATGTAGCCGATGCGGCCTCCGCTCTTCTCGTCGACGAACCGCTCGTTCCGCCACGCCCAGTCGCCGTACTTGACTCGCGAGTCGTAGAAGAGCGGCGGGAAGGTCGTCTCGACGGCGCCCTTCATATCCGGCGCGCTGTTCGTCGTGATCGTGATCTTGTTCGACGTCTTGTCGACGAGATACTGGTAGAAGTTCTCGAACGGCTTGAGCGGCCGGCCGTCGATCGCGAGGAGGTAGTCCCCCTCCTTGACCTTGACGTAGTCGTTGTCGAGCGGCGACTGCTCGGTGCTCGTCGCCGAGGCTTTCTCACCGCGGTAGATCCGCGCGATGCGCGCGTAGCCGGTTTTTTCGTCGAGCTCGAGCTTGGCGCCGAGGTGGGCTATCGAGGCCGTCGGTACCGCGGGTTCGTCCCCGCCGCTCGCCCCCTGATGCGAGGCGTTCAGCTCGCCCACCATCTCGTTGAGGAGGATGTTGAGCTCGGCCCGCGTCTGCACGTGCGGGAGGAGGCCCTCGTAGTATTTATTGACGCCGTCCCAGTCGACGCCGTGGAGGTTCGGGTCGTAGAAGTGGTACTTCACCATGCGCCACGACTCGTTGAAGATCTGCGACCACTCGGCCCGGCGGTCGAGCTTCATCCGCGTGCGTTTGGCGAAGTCGTACTTCGCCTGCTGGTCGGCGGCGTCGTCCGGCTTCTTGGCGGCGGCCATCTTGCCGCCGACCTTGACGAAGCTGAACTCCGAGCCGTCGAAAACGACGAGCTTTTCCTTGTTCGCGGCCATGCCGTAGGTGACGATGGACGAGGCGACCTTTTCGCTCTTTATCTTGTCGACGTTGAACATGTAGAGGTCGTACGAGGGCCGGAAGAGGAACATGCGCTGCCCCTGCACGAGGTAGTAGTAGTGCTTCTCAGTGGCCTGCACGTTGTGGAGCCCGAGGCCGGCCACCTTCGGAAGGCGCCGGATGCGGTCCTCGATGCCGGTGAAGTCGATCTTCACCTCGACCTTTTTCTTTTCCTTCGCGGCGGCTTTCTTGCCTTTCCCCTTCATCCCCTTCTTGGCGTCGGCGTCGTTCTCCTCGTCCTCCTCTTCGTCCTCGCCTTCTTCAGCGTCCGAAGCCGCGCCGGTTTCCTCGTCGTCCTTGAACTCGAAGGGCGCCGTTTCCTCCGGCAGAAGCGAGAGCCGGGCGAGCGCCGCGGAGTTTCGCAGACGCGACGTGATAAGCAGGAGATACTTGCCGTCCGGCGTGAAGACCGGATGCCAGTCGTCGCCGAGATCGCGGGTGATTTGATGGTTTTCGCCCGACTTGATCTCGTAGATGAAGACGTCGCGCTTGCGGTTGCGGGCCGAGTAGTCGTACGCCACCCACTGCCCGTCCGGCGACCACGAGTAGCTCGTGATCTCGCGGTGCTCGTTCTTCGCGATACGCTTCGCGTCGCCGCCCTTCGCGTCGAGGAGGTAGAGCGAGTTGTCCTCGGTCGTGAAGAGGAGCTTGTCGCTGTTCGGGGACCACATGAGCCCGGTCTTGAAATGGCCGCTCGACGTGAGCTTCTTCTCGGGCTCCTTCCCCATCTGATCGACGATATAGACCTCGTCGTCTCCGGTCTTGTCGCTCACGTAGGCGATCCACTTGCCGTCCGGGGACCACGCCGGGCTCACGTCGCGCGCCCCCGACGACTGCGTGAGGTTCCGCACCTCGCCGTGCTCCGCGGGCATGGTGTAGAGATCGCCGCGGGCCTCGAAGACGATGCGCTTCGCGGAGGGGGACACGTCGAAGCTGCTGAGGTACTTGATCGGACTCACGTAGGCGATCATGTCGACGCGCGGATCGAGCGGCGCGTACACGACGACCTCGCGGTGCGCGCCCGTCGCCGTGTCGAGCACGTAGAGACGCGCCTCGCGCTCGAAGACGATCTTCGCGCCGTCGGCGCTCATCGAGGGCCACGTGACGCCGCGCTTCTCGAAGCGGGTCACCTGCGTCGTCTCTTTCGTGCCGAGATCGTAATAGAATATGTTGTTCACGCCGCCGGCGCGGTCGGAGGCGAAGTAGATGCGGTTCCCCGCCCACATCGGCCAGGCGTCCGTGCCTTCCCAGTCCGTTATCTTCGTGAAGGCGTCGGCCTTGAAGTCGTAGATCCAGACGTCCTGATTGGCGCTCCCCTTGTAACGCTTCCACCACCAGAACGAATCCGAGCTGCGGTTGAAGGCGATCTTCGAGCCGTCGGGCGAGTAGGAGGCGAAGGTCGCCTTGCCGATCGGAAGCTCGACGGGAAGTCCGCCCTCGACCGGCACGCGGAAGAGCTTCTTGAAGAAGCGCACGAACGATTCCTGCGTCGAGGAATAGAGTATCTGCTTTCCGTCGCGCGACCAGCAGACCGGCGAGCCGCCCTCCGCGTGCCAGGTGAGCTGCAGGGGCTCCGCGCCGCCGTCCGAGGAAACGACGAGGATGCTGTTCTGCCGGGAGTTGTAGTCGCCGGAGAAGGCGATCCGCGAGCCGTCGGGCGAGAACTTCGGGTAATCCTCGACCCCTTCGTGAACGGTCAGGCGCCGCGCCTGACCGCCCTCCTCGGGCACGAGCCAGAGGTCGCCCGCCCACGTGAAGACGATCCGTCCGTTGTTGATATCCGGACGGCGCATGAGCCGAATCGGCTCGGTGCCGGCGCTCGAGACGACATCGCGGACCGAGGCCGCGAGGAACACGAACGTCATCGCGAGCGCGAAGAGGAGGGTCCGTTTCATCGGGTTCCTTTCTGTCCGGGACTTGAAAACGTCGCTTCCATGCATATGAGCGAAGACATTGTAGAATCTACGGCGCGGCGTCCGGATCGGCAAGTGCCTTGTGCGGCCCGGGTGCGGGGGTATCCGGCCGATTGTCGAGGGAGAGGCGGCGCCGGTGGGTCGCTGCCGCCTCTCCCGTTCCTTTCATTCCGCTGCGCGGACCGAAGCTACCGCAGCAGCACCATCTTCCGCGTCTCCTCTCCCCTGCTCGTCGAGAGCTTGTAGAAGTAGACGCCGGTGGCGAGACCGTCGGCGCGGAAGGCCACGCTGTAGTCGCCGGCCTTCAGATCGCGGTCCATCACGGTCGCCACGAGCTTCCCGGCCACGTTGTACACGTTGAGGGTCACGTGATCGTCGGACGCGAGCGTGAACGCGATCGTCGTCGACGGGTTGAACGGGTTCGGGAAGTTCTGGTTCAGGACGAAGGGCAGGCTCTTCGGGGTCTCGACGCCCGCCACCGCGTCGGTGCGGCTGAGGACGTTCGCGTAGTGGCAGCCGACCCAGAGGATGCCGGCGGCGCCCTGATAGTGCACCGTCATGACGTCGTACGTCGAAACGATAGGCGTTACGTTGGCGTTCGTCCACGTCGCGCCGCCGTCGACGCTGTACCAGAGGAACTGGTCGGCGCCGGAGACCCAGAGACGGTTCGGCGTGTTGAACGTGATGTGGGTGAGGTTCACCGTGCCCCACCCCGGGGCCTGCACGAGCCAGCTCGCTCCGCCGTCCGTCGTCTTGACGAGCGTGCCGCCGTCGCCGACCGCGAAGCCGGTGGTCGAGTTGATCATGACCACCTCTTCGAGGTCGAGGGTGCTCGTCGCGATGTTCTCCGTGGCGTACGGCCAGGTGGCGCCGCCGTCCGCCGTGTAGCGGATGCGGTTGTCGTCGCCCACGACGGCCCCGACGTTGGGGTTGCCCGGCGCGAACGATATGCCGTTCCACTGCATGGACGTCGTGATGGCCGGATCCGGCCCCTGGACCTCGACGAGGGTGTAGCCGCCGTCCGTGGTCTTCCAGATGACCTCGTCGCGGCTGTTGCCGATCGCCTTGTGCCCGACGAGAAATCCGGTCAGCGGATCGATCCAGTGCATGCCGAGGAATCCGTCGTACAGGGCGAGCGTGTGATTGAGCTCTATCCACGTTTTCCCCTGATCGTACGACTTGCAGAGGTATCCCGTGCCGGCCGCGGCGTACATGACGTCGGCATAGGAGGAATCGTAGGAGCCCGACGGCGGATCGAGAGGATTGAGCACGTAGTCGAGATCGCCGATGGTCGTCGGTCCCCAGTTCTTGGGGGAGCACATGCCGTATTTATACGTGCCGGCCGCGAGATCCCAGTACAGGAGGGCGCCGCCCGCGCCGAATCCCCAGATCTTGTTCTTGCCGGCGTCCGCGAAGGCGCCGACGCCCTGGAACGGCATGCCGCCGTCGTACAGGAAAGTCCACGTGAGTCCGCGGTCGGTCGAGAGGGCGACGACCCCCGCGTCGCCCACGGCGACGACCTTGTTCGTGCCCGGCACGACGCAGGCATCGTTAATGGACTCTCCGTAGAACGCCGGGTACCGGGTCCACGTCGTGTAGTTCGGTCCCATGGCGTGAATCGAGATGCCGGCCGACTGCGAGCCGCCGCCCACGAGCATGACTTCGCCGTTGTCGAATTTTGCGAAGTTGTACGCGTAGGTGTATGTCGCCCACGGATAGGTCGCGTCGGGCGTATTGAAGGTGGCGCCGCCGTCGGTCGACACGAGGATGATCGTCGGCTGTCCGCCGACGTTCGATCCCCAGCCGCAGGCGACCGCGTGCGTCGTGCTGACCGCGTATATCGCCTCGATATCCGTCCGCGTATACGGGTAGGGACCGAGGTTCACGGTGGACTTGGTCCAGTTCACGCCGCCGTCGATCGTGTACATGATGCCGTTGCGATCGACCGACGCATAGCCGATGGTCGCGCTCGCGAACGAGATGTCTGTGCACAGATCGAGCGACGGATTGGTGACGACGTTGTTGGCCCAGGTCGCGCCGCCGTCGGATGTGGAATAGATCTGGCACGCGGCGCTGGCGGCTCCGGCACCGATCCAACCGTTCATGCCGACGAACCAGACGGCGTTGATCGTGGTCGTCGTGATGACGCCGCTCTGGGCATGAACGGACCAGTTCGTTCCGTCCGACGTGTAGATGATCGTGCCCGAGGCGCCGACCGCGAAGCCGTTGTTGGCGTCGCGGAAAAAGACGTCGTTCAGGGAATTGGTCGTCGGCGACGTCTGCTGGGTCCACGTGGAGCCGCCGTCGATGCTCTTGTAGATGACGCCGCCGGATCCGACGATGTACCCGACGGAGGCGGTGGGAAAGTGCACGGCGTTGAAGGCATAGCTCAAATCCGGCGAATACTGATACTGCCACTGCGCGAAGGCCGAGCCGGCGAGAAGCAGCAGCAGCGCGAAACACAGGCCAGCGATTTTGAACCTCATCATGTTGTAACCTCCCCTGGCGCTGTATCAGGAAGGCTGGTCCCCGAACGAGTGTGCGCGTTGTCCCCCCATCGAGCGTTCGAGGACGCAGGGTCACGGGATTTAGACGTTACTGATCTATGCGCGGCACCACCTCCTTCTCTATCGTTCGAGCCGTGTGAACCAGAGAACGCCGCCGAGATCCCTTCTCTGAAGGTCCTCGTACCCGGCGTCGTCGGTGACGTTGCGGGCGTAGAGCACTTCGGCCTCGATTTGCCACCAATGCCACTGGTACGAAGCTCCCGCGGTGAAGCGATAGCGATCGGTGTTGACGGGAAGCTTGAGCCAGCGGTCGGCGAGGTAATCGGTGACCTCGACGCCGCCGCGGACGGCGAAGACCTGATAGGCGTCGTACTCGACGCCGAGCCGGCCGACGTTCTGCGTGAAGGTTCGGTTCCGGAAGCTGTGCGCGCCGAAGTCGTTCGCCGTGATGTCCCAGCTGTTCATGACGTACTCGGCCGACACGACGAGATGCAGGGGCTCGTACGCGTAGCTCGCCCCGGCGCCGACCGAGCGCAGATGCATCGGATTCTCGTAGAGGAGGACGTCCTCGAAACGCGGACGCTTCGCCCATCCGCTCTGATCGAGCGAACGCGCGCTCACGCCGAGCACGAGCGGCAGACCTCGCGGAACGTAGCGGGCGAGAAGCCTGGCGTCGTACGCCTCCTCCTCCCAGTAACCGGTCTCCTCCGGGGTCGTTACGTTGTACCGGATCGAGTTGTCGGCGAAGAGGTACGAGAACTGCGCCCCCACCGTCACGGGGCCGCTCGAAACGAAGTTCTGCACGCCGAGCTCGGTGCCGCGGGAGATCTCGCGCAGGCTGTAGGACGAGAACGACCGGATCTCGTAGATGCCGTCCCCCGAATAGCGGTAGATGATGTTGTCGAACCCCTCGTCGGTCTTCTCGAAGCTCGTGCGGTTCTGCAGCCGCATCGGCCGCACGATGAAACCGAGGCGCCACGCCTCTCGCGGCGACAGGAGCAGCCCGAAATTGCCGCGCGCGTAGTTGTGCACGATCTCGGGCCTCGTATAGTAGTCCTTGAGCCCCGTCGAGATCTCGTAGTCGAATCCGAGACCGACGGACACCCTGTC
>JAGUZZ010000178.1:0-3135 GCA_020060525.1 bacterium
GGGAGCTCAACCGCTGCGGGTATCTCGTTTCCCTCGGCCAGGCGTTCTGGGCGACGAACGAGCGGCGGTACTTCGAGAAATGGAAAGAGCTCGTCGGCTCGTGGATCGACGACAATCCTCCCGACCGCGGCGTGAACTGGAGCTCGAGTCTCGAGCTCGCGATGCGCGCCGTGAACTGGCTCTGGTCGAGCTGGTTCTTCCGCGCGGAGCTCGAGGAGGATGCGGCGTTTCTCCAGCGGTTCGGCGAGACGATCCTCCTGCATGGCAACCGCGTCGAACGACATCTCTCGCGGTACTTCAGCCCGAACACGCATCTCACCGGCGAGGCGCTCGGGCTGCTCTACATCGGCAAGGCCTATCCCGCGGCGCCGCGTTCCGGCGCGCTCGCCGCGCTCGGCGAGTCGATCCTGCGCGCCGAGCTCGGGAGGCAGATCCTCGCGGACGGCGGCTATTTCGAGCGCGCGACGTGGTACCACAAGTACACGATCGATTTCTATCTTCACGCGATGGCCCTCGCCGGCCCGGACGCCGCGGGCTGGGCGGGCGAACCGGTCAAGCGCATGACCGCGCACCTCGCGCTCCTCTCGGAGAGCGACGGAACGATCCCCCTCATCGGGGACGCCGACGGCGGGCAGCTCCTCTTTCTCGATGGTCGAAAGGGGAACGTCCGCGGCGCCTGCTGCACGGCGGCGGCGCTGCTCGGGGACGGCGAGCTCAAGGACCTCGCCGGAGGGGAGTTTCAGGAAGAGACTTTCTGGCTCCTCGGCCCCTCCGGGCTCGAACGGTTCGAGCGCGCGGAGCGGACGGAGCGGCGGTCGTTTCACTCGATCAACAGGGAGACGGGGTGGTACTGCCTGCGGACCGGCATGCGCCCCGGCGATCCCTTCGTCATCTTCGACTGCGGCCCGCACGGGTGGGACGGATGCGGCCACGCCCACGCCGACCTCCTCGGCGTCCTCTGGTGCGCCCGCGGGGCGATGGCGCTCGTCGATCCGGGGTGCCCCGTCTACGGCGGCGATCCGGCGCTCAGGGACCGCACGAGAAGCAGCGCCTGCCACAACACGATAACGATCGGCGGAGAGTCGCAGTCCACACCGGGAGCGCTCTTCCGGTGGCGGCGGATCGCGCGGCCCCTCCCGGCGAGATCGTTCGTCGACGGCGGCTGGGGTTTCGTCGAGGGACAGCACGACGGGTACGACGAGATCGGCTGCCGTCATTGGCGCGGCGTGCTCTTCTGCGGCGGAGCTCTCGTCGTCGTGGCGGACGTCGTCAGGTGCGCGCGCCCCGTCCGGTCGATCCTCTACAACATGCAGTTCGCCGAGGGCTCGATCGAGAGCGCGGGGGAGGGGCTCTTTCGCTTCGCTCCGGCGGAGGGCGGCGGCCCGCTCGAGATGCGGATATTCACGACGAGGGCGGACGCGGGCTCCGGCGATCGAGGAGCGCGCACGGCGAACGAACCCCGCGGCTCGAGCGCGCCCGCGGCCGGCGAAGGGATCGTTTCGCGGGATTACAACCGTCTCGCCGCGGCCCCGCGCGTCGTATGGGAGCTCGGGCCGTCGGGCGGAGACGTGCTCGTCCTGACCCTTCTCTCGGAGGAACCGGGATCTCTCGCCGGCTTCGTCCGCGACGGAAGCGGCGGGCTTCGCGGCTCGGCCGGCGGCGCGCGGTACGCGATCGACGTGGAATCGTCGCCGCCGGGCGACCGGCCGCCGGGTCTTCTCGTCAAGCCGCGCGTCGCGGTTTCAGTTGAAAAAGGTGGCGCGACGCGCGTCTTTTCGCTGAACGCGGGGGGACCGGACGGATGGCGCTCGGGGAGCGCGGAAGGAGGGAAGCGGCCGTGACGGAAGCGCCGGCGTATCCCGAAAGCACCATCGTGTTCGAGCGCCGCCCGGCGCGCCTCGCCGCGTATCTCGCGGTGAAGCGCGCTTTCTATCGCGCCATGAGGCTTATCGGTCTCTTCGCGCTCGCGCGGCGTCTCACGGCGCGCTCCCTCCGGATCCTCTGCTACCACGGTTTCGCGATCGCGGACGAGCACATCTTCAGCCCGCACACGTTCATGCGCGCCGGCACCTTCGAGCGGCGGCTGCGATACCTCTCGGAGCGCGGATTTTCCGTGCTCGGTCTCGGCGAGGCGCTCGACCGGCTCGAGCGCGGCGATCTCCCGCCGCGCGCCGTGGCGATCACGATCGACGACGGCTTCTTCGGGACGTGGGCGGTCGCACGGCCGATTCTCGCGCGGTACGGAATGCCGGCGACGGTGTACGTGACGACGTACCACGTCGCCAAGGGGACGCCGGTCTTCGGCCTCGCCGCGCAGTACGTCGTCTGGAAAGCCGCGGCCGGCGAGCTCGACCCGGCGGGGCTCGGAATGCCCGGCGGCGCCCCGATGGCGATCGGAACCGACGCCGAGAAGCGCCGCGCGCTGCAATCGATCATCGGCCACGGAGAGCGGAACCTCGACGAACCCGGCCGGGCGAGGCTCATCGAGGCGCTCGCCGTTCAGACGGGAACGGATCCGCGGGCGGTCGTCGAGAAACGTCCGTTCTCCCTCGTGAACCCGGGGGAGATCCGGGATATGGACCGCGCGGGGATCGACATCCAGCTCCACACGCATCGCCACTCGTTCCCGGCCGACCGCGAGCGCGCGCTCGCCGAAATCCGCGACAACCGCGCCGTCCTCGAGCCGCTCGTCTCGCGGCCGCTCGAGCATTTCTGCTACCCGAACGGCCGGTGGAGCGAGGAGCAGCTTCCGTGGCTCGAGGAGGCGAAGATCCGGAGCGCCGTTACCTGCGACCCCGGGATGAACGGTCCGGGAGCCCGCCTTCTCGCCCTCAAGCGCTTGGGCGACAGCGAGGCTCTCTCGCAGATAGAGTTCGAGGCCGAACTATGCGGTCTCAACGCGGCGATGCGGATCGCGAAGGACGCGATTGTTCGCTTGGTGAAACGACCCCCGCGGGGATACTATTCCCCCGGGAGGAGCCCTCGGGAGGGCGCGAAACGATGACGATAAGCCGATTCATACAGCGGATAAAGAGACGGGAAACGCCGTTCTACGACCGGCTCTACCGGGCGGCGTACGCCGTCCGGAATGCCGAGATCCCCTACGTGCGGGGCCTTCACGACGCCCTCTACTAC